>CAZIZB010000008.1:0-12630 GCA_964543635.1 uncultured Opitutales bacterium
TCTCCCTTGCTAAATAGCACAAGTACGGCTATCAGTCCCCGTTAGCTATTTTTTATCCTCCGACTTTTGCAGGAGGTCTATTATAAAGAATTCTTTGAAAAAGATGGCGAAGAGATTGCTAATGTTGTTGAAATTGGCGATAAGACGGGCGATTTAAACGCTGTTTTAAGCAATTTTCTGGAAAACAAAACAGAAGAGATGAATTTTGAGCTAGATAACTTTAGCAAGGTATTAAAACCCGTCTTAACAATTGGCATAACCTTTTTTGTATCCTTGGTAATCTTTATCGTTGTATTACCGTTGATGCAGTTAACAAGTGTATTTGTACAAAATGTTGGGCATTAGGAATAAAGGTTTTTGTGCTTTGGAAACACTAACAGCTAGTGGTGTTTTAGGATTACTAGGAGTCATTGTATTTCAAATGATTTCTCAATTGATGATGACTTACAGGATTTTGTTATATACAGAAGAGGCAAAATTGATTGCTACACAATATGTAACTTGTTTTCAAGCAACAGGCCTTTGTCCAGAAAATGCGATTGGTACTTATGCAGATGGAACACCTTATAAAATAGAAATACAAACGGATACGATGCGTCCATTTTTGAAAAAAATGATATGTAATGTCCATTGGACGATTCAAAATAAAACATACATTACAACAAAGGAAGGATTAGTTTGTAAATGGTAAGAAGAAAATCCGGATTTACGTTAATCGAAGTTATGGGAGCAATTGTTATTGGTGTAATTGCAACAGGAGCCATTACGTGGAGTATTATGGGGATTCAAAATATATCTAGAGTTCATTTAGCTTGTACACAAGCAGCTGCTATCAATACCGCAAAAGTTATGTATTGGCATTTTGCAGGAGAAGCAGGTTTAGCATCTTATAATGGGGTTGCCGATGAAGCAAAATTCAACTTAGTCAAAAGATTTATACCTTATACAGGACTGGATATACAGCTAAAAGATTATCTGTGTTGTGGATTTTCAGTAAATATGAACGCATTAAACGAGAAAGTGATACTAAAGCAAAATGGTAAAACAATTGAGTATTGATAATGAAGTGTTGAAACAAGTACCTGACTTGCGTGAGGAAGTAAGGAATAAAGTGTTTCAGAAACCCTTAGATAAACGCTATAAGTGGCTATTTGCAACAATAGTTCTTATGAGAATCCTTATCGTATTTAGATTATTAACGCATGTTGTTTTATGGGTTCCTATGGAACGTTTAGCTGCGACAGAACGTGTCTTATTAAGAAAAAAGAGAGTGCTAAACATGAATTACAGTGGTTGCAAAATTCAAAATTATTTTTTGATAAAAATGAAGCCATACAATTAAAAAGGCGCAGTTATTACACCGAATGTGTACAGCTTTTTACATCGTTTCAAAGACCATTAGGGTTACAAGAAGTTGTATTTAATGAGGAAGGTATTGTCATCAAAATGAATCCGATACAACAGGCAAAAACTGCCAAAGAGATAAAAGATTTTTATAAAAATTTAAACAAGCAAAATCCCAACTTATCCTTTTCGGAGAAGAGTACTAATAATCGATTTTTATTATGTGGAACACGAAAGTAAAATTAATTCCTATTGTTAGCAGTATACTATTGATTGCTATGAGCCTAATAACGTGGATTGTGCACAGTAATTGTTATGGCATAACAAGCTACTTACACCATAAGGAATCCAATGTGCGTTTACAAAAGCAACTAGAGCAACAGACACAAGCATTGCAGCAATTATTAGATAAAAAAGAATTTTTTATAAAATATGAACAAACGTGGAATACTTTTTTTAAAAAGTATAACAATTCAAGTTCTATTTGGGAGCTTATTTCGAAGCTAGCTGTTTCAAAAAACTTGCTTAATCGGCTACAAGAAGAAGGTGAGCATTATATGGTTATTGAAATTGACGGAAGTTTAATGGCTTTAGTTGATTTTGTACGCGAAGTAGAAAATCATTTACCCCATATATTGCTAGAATCCCTTGTTTTTAGGGCCTCTGTTTATGGAGAATCTAATTTAACTATAAGATTACAATTTTATGAAATTTAATGCATTAAAGAAGTTATTTGTTCCTGATCCTTATGATTTTACATTTCCATTAAAACAACGGATATTAACGGATAAAGTAGCCTTATTAAGTTTAGGTGCTACGCATGCAAAACTTGCTGTATGGAATGCAAATGCAGGATTAAGCGATATTAAGTATTTTTCATTAACGGAAATGAATTTAACGGATGTTTGTACAGAAGCGATTGTTCCATCAAAATGGATTTGTGTAAGCTTAGCAGATCCTATAAAAATAGTTACATCGACGAATCCCGAAGGAGCACTTGCCTTGGGCAATGGACGTTTTATAAGTTGTATTTACGATAAGCAGTATCTTGATTCTGTAAAAGAACAATTGCGATCTTTTAATTGTTTAAGGTTTTTATCGGAACCCCTAGGCTTACTCAGTCTTATTATGCCACATTTAAGCCAACGACATCTTGTTTTGGCAACCCATAATACGCAAATTGTTGGTGAATTTGCAGATGGAAAATGTTTAGGGATTTCAAAATTTGAGCAAGCCTTACCTGAAACGGTTTTAAACAATGCACTTGTTTATAAAAGTGATACGTTTACTAAAGATTTGGGTTGGAGTAATAGCTTTCAAGAACATTTAGAATTGGAGATGTTATGCGCTTAGTGTTTGGATTATTGATGATTATGCCATGTCTTATATTTGCGGAAAATTATCATATGCCGCAAATAATACAACCCTTGTTGGAAGGCGAAAGTATTATCAATGTGTTTGGTACACAAAATTCTGTTGGTCCTGATAAAGATAAAGTAACGAATACATTGGGACATAAGATTACTGGTTTTTTACAATCCCCATTTGAAAATAAAAGTGAAATTATCATAGAAGGGGTTACGTTTCATCCAGGCGATACAATTGAAATCAAGTTAGGCAGTGATCAATTTGTAAGCGTCAGCTTTATAGGCATAAATTCTGGTAATGCATTGTTTAAGATAGATGAAGATGTGCTTGAAGTTAGTTTACAAAAGGATTCACGGGTTGTTGTTGAACCTATTATTGGGATTGGTGTCTTTGTAAGTCAAGATGGATGGATTTTAGCCAGTTTACATGAACTACATGGCTTAGAAAAAACGCCTTTAAAAATTTATTGGCACGGTATGGAATTTCCGTGTCAATTATTGGCAACGGACATGCAAACGGAGCTTGCTTTGTTGAAAGCTTTGCCAATAGGCAATATACAATTTCTATGTCATGCATTAGCTGAAAAGATCGAAAATGGAGAAGCTTTATGGTCTCAAGAGAGAGAACAAAAGAAGGATCCTTTAAAACATGTTTTTTATAAAGAGGGCGAATTAAGTCATGAATTGATTTTAGAAATAGATGATTGTGTTTTTAATGCAAAAGGAAACATCGCATTTTATAAAACACCTAAAGGACTTATAAAATGTGATGACATTTTACGTCTATTCAAAAATTTTCAGTTTAATGGGCAAACAAATACGTCTTCAACACCGGATCGAGTAAAAATTTTTAAAGGTAATGAATAAACGCGGATTTATGCTTATAGATGTTCTAAGTAGCGTCGGGTTGTTTTGTCCCTTATTGTTGGGATGTATGTCGCTTTTTTTAATGGTTCAAAAAACAACACAACAATATTCCGGTATATCGATACAAAAACAGGTAGAATTATCGATTTTTATGCAGAGAATGTTAGAAGAAAGTTTTGTCGCGAGTAAATGTTTTGCTGTTCGAGGTAAGGTCTCACACGTGAATAAAAAAATACCGTGGAATTACAATCTTCATCACGATCCACGTCGATGTTATGGTTACGATAATGGAGAAGGACCCAATGAAGTATGGCATTCGTTATTGTTTTTTGATGTGCAAGGAGCTTGTTCGTGCATCTATCGTATTGCTGCAAAAGCAGTGCCTAAGGGCATAGAATACACGTGTGATCGGATAAAAAATGATCATGTTACAGATAAAATACAGTTTACCATTCAAGGAGCTTGGAATTTCTCGAATCAAGATCAGGTTATGCCGAAAATGCTTTATAATGAGAAACAAGGGATTGTGACCGTTATTCTACCTACTGTATTTGGGTTGGGTTCGTTAGTAAGTCCTACGCCGAATTTAGCGACACAACATTATACGCCAAAAGGATTTTTGTTAAAATGCAGAGAACTATAAGAGGATTTTCTATTTTGGAAATATTACTTAGCCTTTCAGCATTAACCCTATTTTATTGCGGTTATAAAGCTCAAGATATAGCAACGCGTGGTACTACGCAACAATTTTTGGAAAAAGAACAAGTGCAACGCTTAAATGAAGCCATTGCCTTACTAAAAATTCAATATCCAGAAGAATGCAATTGTTTACAAGGAGATCATTCAGAAGCTCATCATAGACGCATTTTAAAAAAATTAATGGATTTAAACTTGTTTGATAATTTACCGCAAAAAATTTCCTTTCTAGCATCTATAGGAGATGAAAATTCTTTTGAATTTTATCTGATACAGGAAGGTTGTGTTGCAAAACAAGCTCCAACTATTTCTGTAGTCACACGGACGACACAACAAGATTTAAGTGAAAAAACAATACAATCTGGTGGGACGATAACGTTAAAAAATGAATCTTTATGCACACTACAAGACGAAATCATCAAGCATTAGGTTTTACACTTATTGAGATTCTAATTGCTCTATCTTTGGGAACGGTATTGTTAACGTTGATTTCGGCTAAAATCACAAGTAGAAAAACCAGCATCTACTTTAACATCTGATGATCCAAGTACTTGTATCCAAAATATTGTTTTTTTGCGTAATAAACTTTCTCAAGAACCGCTTCTTATTAAACATTTGTATGGGGTTATGCCTGATATAACTTTACAGTTATGGCAACAATACGCACAAAAACCCCATTTTAATCTTACCATACAAAAATTGATTTGGCGTGTTTATGGTCTTGCAAAAAACTGCTATGCCTTTTGTGAAAATGATTTGAAACAAATCATTTTATTACGTGCCTCGATGGAACAAAATGCCGAAAGCGGCAATTGGTTTGTGTCTCATTGGACAGAAACAGAGGATGCGATGCTGATTCAACGTTTGGAGAAATTGCTATGATAATGACACAATTACAAAGCTTAAAAGCCTTTTTAGAAAGCAAAATAAAGGGACAAACACAAGCTATAGAAGCGATTATCCCTATTTTATGGCGAGGCGAGCTTGGACTCAGTGATCCCATTCGCCCAAAAGGAAGTTTTTTATTCGTTGGCCCAACAGGGACTGGAAAAACTGAACTTACAAAATTGTTTACAGAACATCTTTTAGGGCAAGAACAATTCTTACGTATTGATATGTCCGAGTTTGCCCATGCAAACGCTGTACAACGTTTACTAGGGGATGCAACACATCCCTTGGGCTTCTTAGGAGAACAAATGGAAACATTTCCTTCGGGTGGTACACTGCTTTTTGATGAGATTGAAAAAGCACACACAACAGTTCTGGACTTACTTTTACAAATCCTAGATGCTGGCAGATTAACAAGCTTTAATAAGAAGGTACTTAACTTCTCGAATTACTACATTGTATGCACCTCAAATATTGGAAGTGGGTTGCTTTCTGACATTCCACATGCCGCTCAAACAACGAAAGAACGAATTATTACAGAAGCTCTAGAACAAGAATTGCGACCTGAATTCCTTGGCCGTTTTTCAAAAAAAATACTTTTTAATAGCTTATCTTTTGATACACAAAAAGAAATTTGCATCTCCATGGTAACACAAGAATTAAATCGGCTTAAATCCTTGGGGTATGCCGATATCAAATGCGATGAAAACGCCATTACAGCTTTGTTTTTAGGAGGTTATTCTACAAAATATGGGGCACGACAACTTCGAGATTTTATTCAAGAACAGATTAGTAATGCCATTATTAATACCTTAAAGGACAATAAACAACCTACTGGTGTGTTAACGTTTTCTAAAAAGCAACACAGCCTTGTTTTCCTTCAAACAGCCAACGATTCAGAACCTGAAGTAAAGGCCCCTACCCTATTTTTAAAATGGTTTTTTCATTTGTCGAATTCAAGGGAACATTAATAATATGTCTTACGGATTTAAAACTAAGAAGTTTCAAATCAAACCGTGGCATCCTTATGCCGGGTTTATTTTAGCTATTTTGGCTTATAGTATAGCTATCGTTCAGTCACATCCTTACCGTTTTGTTTTTTTCATGTTAATCGGATGTTGTTGCACAATTCTTACAATCGTTGTGCTCCTAAAATGTATTAAAAATCCCATTATTGTTCAGCTAGGTGGGTTTTGTTGGAATGAACAAGACTTTTGCCGTGGCTGGCTTATTACAGGCACTACAGGTTCTGGAAAAACAGCATCCGCTTTAAATAAAATCATCGATGAACTCTGTCGTAATGTACCCAGTTGGGGCGGTTTTGTCATTGATGATAAAGGCTTATATTGGGAAAAGCTTTACGATAGTCTAAAAAAACGTCACCTCGAAGATAAATTACTCTTATTAAAAATGGAGGCCACTTCTTCTAATAAAATCCAATTTATGGATCTTACCGTAGCGCCTCCGTCCACTTACGCCAAAATCTTATGTGATGCAGCTAAAGCTTGCGGTCAAGATAATGCCAATGATAGTTTCTTTTCCACGCAAACACAATTGTTTCTCGAGAATTTTATTAAACTTATTGCGCTTTCAAAGCATACTTTACAACTTTCAGATTGTTTCAAGCTTTTGAGCGATAAAACCACATTTTTTGAAACCATACAACCAATCTTAGTCTCAAATGAAACCCATCTGGATGCACTTAAATGCGCCCAAGCCTTTAATGCATTCTGGGCTCAGCCAGACAATCAATTAGGTGGCGTTATTAGTACTATTTACAACTTTATTGCTCCATTTAATAACCCTTTTATTGCAAATCTTATTCACTCCAACGATCCTACGCATTCGCTTGCTGATATTGACAAAGGCAAGATCATTTGCATCTCTTTGCCGCCGCCGCTAGAAACTGAAAGACGCTATGTGCATACCCTCCTAAAAATGTGTTTTTATTTGCATGCCATGGCTCGCTTTTCCAAAACAACCCAACAGCGCAAATCCGACAATTTGCTTGTCTTTATCGCAGATGAAGCCCAACAAATCATGAACGCTTCCTCCTCTTCTGGCCTCAACGATTATGAGATTATCGCTAAAATCCGTGAAGCTAAAGCGACGCTTATTGCCGCAACTCAATCCTTTGTTTCCCTTGTGCCTCCTCTTAAAGAAGATGTAAAAGCTAAAGTCTTAATGGCCAATCTCGCCAATCGTATCAGTTTTAAAGCAGCAGATCCGGAAAGTGCTCACATCTTATCCGAAACTTTCGGTAAAAAGAAAGTTTTTAGAGGTAAGGCGAATGGCATCGCTCATTACGATGAAGTTCCCGCTATCTCTCCTCAAACACTCCTTCATCTCAAAAAGTTTCATGCCGTTGTCCATCACGTCGATGTTGGCTTCAATAAAACTAAGTTGAAGCCGTTATGAGTTGGGAATTATCGCTTGAAAATGATTGTTCGCATAATAAATGAAGATCGGATCTGGATTCCCAAAATTTAAATCTATTATGCTATTTTTATCTTGAATCTCCAATATTTTTTCGTCCTTACCATCGTACAAAAGCATTGAAACTATCTTAGGATCATCTGTAGGTTGTATTAAAACGATAGGCTTTTTTATTGCTTGCGCTAAAGCATTCATATGTTCTCCGCCAAGCCATATTCCCATTGTTGCCATTTGACTCCCTAAAGAACCGGTTAAAAAGGAAGCAGCACTTTGTCTTAATTGCTCGACTTTTTGTTTTTGGTCTTCTGTTAAAAATGACATTCTTTCTTCATCATCATAATAAAATTCCCAATCAATTTCTCCATTAGCTAATAAAATAGCGGCAATAAGACAATTTCCATCACCCGCAACATTTACCAAATCATATTCTTTTCCATTAATGTTTGCAAAATTTTTTATCGTTCCCAACTCGCACAGATTATCAGATTTTCTCATGTTTACGTCAAAAAAATCATCAGAAAACAATATTTTCTTCATTTCATTATAATCCATTGATTGTTCATTTGCAATTTCTATAAGAATAGCTTCAATCAATGCTTTTTGATTTGTAGTTGCTTTTCTCAATAAATCTTTCTTCCATTGATTTATATGAAGAATAGAAGCAGCATCTGTTGTTAGGATCGTTTCGAAATCTGCCTTTAAGATAAGCTTTAAGTCTTCAAATGATATTTTTAAATTTTCATTTAAAAAGTGTCGATATTGATATAAAGTAAAAATTTGGTCTTTGTGTACAATTGTATAAGGTACAAAAAAATTTTGCGGGTCAATAGAATTACTATTAGTTATAAATGCTTCATTATCAAAAATAGATAATCCATTTTCAAGTTTTATCCACAATAGTTGAGAAGGCAGAAAACAAGGAGTAAAAAGTAATCTATGAGATGATTTTGCTTTAACTTGCTTATCTTTTTTTTTATGATATCCTATATCCCTTTTCGTTTTTGCTTTAGCTGATTTTGGAAAGACTACCTCAATAGCTTTCGTACGAGGATGTCCATGACTTGAATTGAAAGGATTTGCACAGACACAAGCACCTACAAAATTGTTTTCAGCTTTCTCTATGATCATAGGAAGAACTTCATGTGAACCTTCCGTATCTGCGCCATGATGAGGCATTACAACGAAATTAACACCTTTGAAATCATCTTTATTTTTGATAGCACCAAATGTGCAGATCTCCGCATCCCCAGTGAAAAGAATGGTACCTCCTTGAGTAGATAATTTAACGAATAAGCTTTGTGCATTTTTAGAAGGATTTCCCTTAATACCTTCAGATTCTAAGATTGAAAAAACGTGCCGATTTCCTATCCCCAAAAAAGCATTATTTAGTTCTTCATTAACAGCTTTCAAGGTGGTGAATGTGTTAGATTTTTTTATTTCAATTGTTCCTTTAGTAGACGCAATGGTGATTACATCTTTTGAAAATAAACTTAAATTCTTTATACAATCTTGTTTTTTTGATGTATCTAGACCTCCCATAACAATTACGGGATTATCAATTTTACATGTAACGGATTGTAGAAATGTTTTAAATTTTGTGTCCAATAAATTAAAATGATCACTGTCTGGATGCGTTATGATAATTCCACTTAAAACTGCATTTTCAAAAATCGACTTTAAATAAAAAGCATTATTTAGTAAAAAAGTATCGGTTTTTGTTTGCTTTTTATCCTCTCTTTTTAGATTTGACGAACCGCAATCTAAAATAACAACTGTATTTGGATATGTACAATAATTTTTAATAAAAATACAATTTCCTTGATCAACATTAAAGACAAAAACTTGAATCCCAGTTTGTATTTTATCCAAAGGTAATAATTTTGTAGCTTTTTGAGGCGTGTTTTTAACTGTAGTTGATTCTAGGTCTTTGATATCACTTAGATTTAATTCTTCGCTACCGCTAAAACTAGGTGTTGAGCTACCTGAATTGCTTGATGATGACGAAGTAACAGGTGACATGGGTTTCATCCCATGTCCTAATGATAATATAAAGTAGAAAAATAGAAATAATATCTTAAAATATATCATTGTACTGCTTTATGAGTGATTTTAAAGCAATGGCATGTTGCTTTCTATAGTGGAATTTTGTATATAAAACTTTGTTTTTTAAAAAATCGATTGCCCAAAGAAATTGCTCATTGTACTGTTGTACAGCATCTTTATCTAAATGAAAAGAAATAGTGTTAAAATCATATTTGTCACAAAAAAGCATTAAGTAATCATCTAAAAGATTAACAGAAACATCTTTAAAAACACCATTTATTTTTTCTATTGCTTTTTTACAACAATTCCTATTCGCTAAACAATAATATTCTATCAAATACCCTATAGCTTCTTTAGAATTTTTATTTGTTAAACCATCAATAATATTACTCAAATGTTGATCATAATCTTTCAACATTTCTGTAATATCAATTTTTTCTATAGCTTCTGTTTGTACTTTATTGAGATCTTCAACTTTACCAAAAACACTAACAGGTACTATGACCAACAACAATTTTAATAATTTAATAGCCTTCATAAATTTATAAGTAAGAAATATTATATTAAAATCAATAAATTTTTGCAATATTTTTTGTTTTGAGTTTATTAAAAGTATTTTTTTACTTGTTTTTAGGATTTTATTCATAAATTAGCTTTTAAAATAGGTTTTTTGTTATTTACCTTATTTTATCATCTTTTTAAGAGCTGATAAAGAGTTTTATTGGTGTTCACTTCTGTTAGTCTAATAACTCTCGCATCATTTTTAATAAAAAGCTGGACATTTTATTAAAATCCAACTAATAAAAAGTTATGCATATTGTTGACATTTCAATCATCGTAGTCTTTCTTATTGCAACGTTATATATAGGTTTTAGCTCCGGAAAAAAGATTAAAACGTTTAGTGATTATGCGATCGGTAATAGGAAATTTTCTGATTTTGCTATTTTTTGTACAATAGCTGCAACATGTATTGGTGGAAGTACCACTATGGGTGGTGTTGGTAAGGCCTACGAAGTAGGTATTACCCAATTTTTGGTACAAGCAGGGGTACCGATTTCTTACCTTGTTATTGCAATTTTTTTGGTGCGTCGTTATAGAAATTACTACGGATGTTGTTCTTTAGGCGATGTTTTTTGTAAAGCTTATGGAACGCCAGGAAAAGTGTTTGCTGGTATTATGGGATTTACCTATGAGCTTCTCGATATAGGTTTACAATTTATGGCAATGGAAACTGCTGTTAGTGTTTTAACAGGATTTTCTTCTCAAGTTAGTCTCCTTATTTCAGCAGGTATTATTCTTATTTATACGGGACGAGGTGGTATACGTGCAGTAACATTTACAGATGTTTTACAATTTATAGTATTAATTGTTTCACTTCCAATTCTTGCAATAGTAATAACTGGAAAAACAGGGGGTATTCATTCTTTACTAGAACGATTACCGCAATCCCATATAAGCATTTCTGACGAAAATTTTCGTCGTTATATTTTTTTGATGATTCCTTTTATGTTACCATCATTAGCACCAAGTCGTACCCAACGTTTATTAATGACGAACAATTATATGCAAGGCAGAAAAGCTTATTATAATTTAAGTTGGGTTTATTTGATGTTAGCCATTATGTGTATTTTTTTAGGATTAGGAGCAAAAGTTTTATTTCCCAATTTAGCAAAACCAGATCAAGCTTTATTTGCATTAATAACCAATTGTTTACCTGTAGGTATTTTTGGTATGGCCGTTATTGGTATTTTAGCGGTTTTAATGTCAACTGCAGACTCCAATTTAAATAGCGGTAGCATTATGTTAGTTAATGACGTTATAATTCCATTCAACAGATACATTAAGAAAAAAGAATTAACTGAAGCAAAAAAGTTAAAATTGGCCCGTCGTACTTCATGGATTATAGGGATAAGTGCTATTATTTTTGCAAGTCAACGTGTTGGATTATTTGAAACAAGAATTTTTATGCGTACCTTATGGATGCCGGTCATATTACCACCTTTATATTTTCTTATCTTCAATAAAAAAATTCCTTTAAAAGGCTTATTTATAAGTGCATTAGTAGGTTTTTTTACTTGTATCCTTTGGTCCTTAAACTTAAAGCCAATCACAAATATTGATGGCTTATTTCCTGGATTTTTTGCTAATATCATATCAATCCTGTTCTTTTATTTCCTTAGTGGACGACAGAAGGTATTTTCGAAGGAAGAGTTGAAACGAATGTGTCAAGCAGAAGAGGTACAAGTCAAGCAACAGCCAAGCATACGTGATTTACAAATGCGAAATAATATATTTTTAGGATTATGTCTCGTATTCTTGCAATTGATGCCACTTGTATTCGAAGCAGGATCATTAACGTATTCAAAATTAATACTGACCCTTATAAATGGCACAATGGCTATACTACTCATTTTTGGAGGATCTTTAGAATTATTTGCCGAAGAAAAACGTTTTCAGTGGCTCAAACTAACGACCTTGTTCTTCTGTTTACCGGTTTCTTCAACTTATCTTTTATTAACGTCGCAAGAAAATGGATTACATATATTAACCTTAGTATTGTCTTTCGTTGTAATGCTCTTAAATATTGAAGAAAAATATGAAAAGAAAATAATCATTACATGTTGTTTAACAACTCTTATTGTAGCTCTCTTTCATCAAAAAAATAATTGTGTTTGCCATTGGCCAGAAACCTTTTCTTTGCAACATAGTTCCTATGTATTTGGGTATGTGGCTATTTTATTTTTGCTACGATCTTGTTCGAAAACAGTGCGCAAAGAAAAAGAATTGCTTGTTTACCGTGAACGCTACATGATGGCACGGAGTTTATCTCATGATATGCTATCCCCATTGATGGCATTGCATATGCTTGTTGGAAATAAAGAGAAGATAGAATTAGATAAAAAAGAAAGCCAGCTTCTCAGAAATATTGCCAAGGAAATGGGCAGTTATATCGATGATTTCGTTGTTGGCGGATTAAAAGATCAGGCAC
>CAZIZB010000009.1:0-12591 GCA_964543635.1 uncultured Opitutales bacterium
AACTTAATAGAGCTGCTAAACTGCATGACGCTGGAGACGATACCGAGTGCAAGTACGCCGACCAAGAAGAAGGCAAAACCGAGCGCTCCAGAGGTTATCCAGCTTGTCAATTTGTTAAAACGCGTATCCATATCCAGATTATGAAGCGTATAAACTTCCTTAAAGCTATCATTCATATTACCGGTATTTTCTCCGACCATTAAGATATCAAGCGCTAAATCTGTAAAGAAAGACTTCTTATTGTTTTTGAAAGCTATTGTTAAAGCCACACCATCGTTAATCTTACTACGGGCTTCTTGATAAATCTTTCGCAAACAGGTATTACGAATGGCACGTTCTGTTAAACGCATGGCTTCTGTCAAATTGACACCACTAGCTAGCAAAGTTGACAACAAGTTGGAAACACGGCAAATTTCAACAAGCTGTACCAAGCTTCCAATAATCGGTATTTTTAAACAAAACGTATCGGTTTTCAACAAACCAACTTCGGAATGCTTACGCCACCATTGCAAAGCACTCCAGCCTCCTATCGCTAGAACAAGGAATATGGGCATTCCAAACAACAAAAAGTGAGAAAAACCAACCAAAATCTTTGCAGGCAAGGTTAAACCTCCACCCATTGCCGTCAACATACTTTCGATACGAGGCAACAAGAAGAATAAGAAGAAAATAACTACACCTATCGCGATAATAGAAACGATAATCGGATAAGACATCCCAGAAATTACCTTCTTTTTCAGCTCCTCTCTTTCGGTCAACAAACGAATAATATCCTGCAAGACAGGCGCTAAATTTCCAGTAGCTTCAGCCGCTTCAATGGGATAAATAATGTCATCCCCAAAGATGTTGGGATAGTTTTTCATGGCACTTCCCAAGCTTTTACCTTCGCTAAGTTCGCGCCAAAGAACAATTGCCAATTCTTTTAAATTCTCATCTTGCAAGCGTGTCTGCAAAATCTTGAGCGTATCTCCAATTGGCAAACCAGCTCCGTGTAATTGCAACAATCGCTTTAGAAAGGGAAGTGCTATTTTAGAATCTAACTTTTTTACCCTTTTGGTCTGATCTTTCGATTTATCAGCTCCTACTTGTGTCAAAATAGAAGCTTGTATACCTTGGCGGACCAATAAATTGAAGGCCTGCTTCTTGCTTTCGGCAAAAATAATCCCTTCTTTATTGCTGCCTGAAACTTTATATTTAAATTTTAACATAAGCCAACCTATTGCGATGAAGATTCTGATAAATCGACTGCAGCAAAGCGTAAAACTGCACTCCAACTCGTCAATCCTCGTTTTACTTGCTCCCAACCATTTTGGTATAAGGTCGTCATACCTTCTTCCATTGCAATCTTCTTAATTTCAAAAGCAGATTTGTTTTGAAGAATAGCTTCATGGATACGATCGCTAACATTAAGGATTTCGAAAATACCTACACGACCTTTATAACCTAAATTACGACAACTATCACACCCCTTCGGTTCACGCATCAAATGAGCATATTGTAGTTCACTTTCAGGGATACCCAATTGCTCTAATTGTGTCTTTAATTTGCGTTCATCTAGAGCTGCCGGAACGCTGCACAATGGACATAAACGACGAATAAGACGTTGTGCGAGAATCATTTCAACGGAAGACGTTATTAAGAAAGGTTCAATTCCCATATCGATCAAACGTGTCAAACCACCTGCTGCATCATTCGTATGCAAGGAACTTAATACCATGTGACCGGTCAAAGACGCACGAACAGCAATATCCGCGGTCTCTTTATCACGAATTTCTCCGATCATGATAACGTCTGGATCTTGACGCAAAATACAACGCAAAGCACTTGCAAAATTGAATCCAATTTCACTATGAACTTGAGATTGATTGACACCGTCAATTTCATATTCGACTGGATCTTCTACCGTAATAATACGTCTTTCAGGAGTACGAATACGACGAACAAAAGCACTTAACGACGTTGATTTACCCGAACCGGTCGGACCTGTAACCAAAACAATTCCGTGCGGCTTGTGAATATTCTGATCAATGATCTCTAAGTCACGCTCCATCAAGCCTAATTCTTCTAAGGTAACCGGTTGATTTCCTTGTGCCAAAAGACGTAAGCTGATACTTTCTCCATACATCGTTGGCAAGGATGATAAACGAATATCTAATTCGATAGGACCTGAAGAAAAGCGGATACGACCATCTTGAGGACGCCGTTTTTCAGAGATATTCAAGCGTGCCATGATTTTCAAACGCGAAATAATTGCGGCTTGTACCTTTACCAAATTTTCAGGCAATTTTACAGCAACAAGCTGACCATCAATACGATAACGAATTTGAATAGAATTCTTTTGCGGCTCAAAATGAATATCGGTTGCACGATCTGTAACAGCTTTTACAATAATTTCATTTACGAAACGAATAATCGCTGCATCTTCATCTTCTTCAACATTGGATTCATCTGCATCAGCCTCTGCTCCGACCAATTCGCTGTCCAAGCTATCCGATCCAACACCAAAATTTTGAATAATGGTATTTGCTACATTTCGCGCATACGTCAAATACCAAACAATTTTTCGACCACAAGAAATTTCAATCCAACGCACCATGTCCTGGCTGGGCGGCCAAACCGTTACTAAATGTAAACACTCTGGATTTGCCGAATCTTCAACGGTAATGGGCAAACATTGGTATTCATGAACCAAGCGCAAAGGAATTTGTTGTTCGGCCTCTGAAGCAACTTGAAAATCTTCAATAAAATCAATCTTACATTCTTTAGCAAGTTGCCGGCAAATGGAATCTTCAGAACGCTCCCAGAAACTGGCTAATTGTTTCATGCGTTCAAAAAGAGGTAGCATTTCTAATTCTAAACGTTGATTTTTATCCAAACGCTCCAATAGGTTTGGAACCTGACCCATATAGGCATATAAAGGACTTGTTTTCATTATCTACCTCCTATTAATCTTCATCATCGTCGTCATCATCTTCAAGACTTCTTAACAAGTCTGAATACGAATTACCACCCCAAGAACCAGATCCACTTGATGGGCTCAATTTCGGCTTTTGTTGAACCATACTGACCAATTCGCCTTCATCATTCTTAACGACCAAGGTTTTTTCTTCAGGATCATACTGATAAAAAGTAACGCCATAGTCATTTGCGTCACCAGTATCGGAATGAATCCAAAAACTTTTTCCAGAATGTTTATCTTTTAAACAAAATGAATGTTTCGATGACGCATAATCAACCACGCTTAAAAATTCCAAATCTGCACTTTCTACTGAAGAAAGAACATCCTTACTCTCTTTAAAAGGAATAAACGGTGAATTTTTAATCAAGGACTTTGAATGAGTTTGCACCTCTGGTGCAGTCTCCATTATGTCCTCTGTTACAGGCTCAATTGCCGTATCGACAACAGTTTCGCTTTCTTCTTCTTCATCAAAAAGCGCTTCTGTGTTTTCAGTGTCTTCTCCCCAAAGCAAGGTGCTTACAAGCAACCCTGCACCTAAACGAACAATTTTAAATCTCATATGCTTACTTCTTTAAAGGTTTTGTGATTTGCATATGTTCACTACTCAAATTTTGATCTTGAACGTTCTTTTTGGCTTTTTCTGTTTCAGCAGCATTAGCTCGCGAACGTCGTCCTGTTTTTATATTTTTACCTTGCAATTTTGTATGTTGAACATTCTTTCTGCGCTTTTTCGTTTTAAAAATATCGCGTTTCAAGAATTGTCCTGTTTCCATGTAATTGTTAACCTCTTCTTGAGTAACTTTTTCGAGATCAGCTTTATACTCATCTGCATTAGCTTTAGCTTTATCTAAATCTGCCAAAACATAAGGACGGATAAAGATAATCAATTCACGAACTTCCTCTGCTTTTGCTTTTCCAGAGAAAAGTACATCTCCCAATAACGGTAAATCACCTAAAATAAACATCTTTTTCTTTTGATCCGTAATTTCCTTTTGTTTTAAACCTCCCAAAACAATCATTTCTCCCGAACGAACCGAAATAAAGGATTTCGCTTCACGACGATTGATATAAGGCATATTAGCTCCTGAAGCGTTTGCAGTAAAATTATCAACCTTTTGTCCAATTTCTAATTGTACAACACCATTTGTTCCAATTAATGGCTTTACAGTTAATTCAATACCTGCATCTACGCGTTCGTATGAATTATTCGTAATCTCCGGGTCGCTACCACTAGCCACTTTGGATTGTGTACCAGTTATGTAAGGACGTGTTTCTGTAATCTTCAATGAAGCTTCACGGGCATGAGTTGTTAGCAATGTTGGCGAAGATAAAATCGAAACATTGGAATCGGTTTTAGCAACATTTAAAGCAGTCTCTATTCCAAATTTTGGGAAATTCAATCGACTTATACTAAAAGCAGATGATCCTCCTGGAATGCTTGCTACACTTGTATTTAATTTATGGTCTTTCCCTCCACTTGTTAATGAATAACCAAAACTTTCCAAACCACTTGCTTGGCCTTTAACCAATTTAACTTCGGCAATGACAACTTCGATACGGACTTGAGGTAAAACCACGTCTAATTGATCTATTAAATTCTGGATTTGACGGATATCAGAAGGAGTTCCATAGGCAACAATCGCATTCATACGTTCATCATATTCAATGCTAAGTTGTGAACTGAAGGTATCTTTTTGATTATTGGCATTAACGATATTTCCTTGGTCACGGTTTACTTGCTGCTGTTGCTGCATAAGTTTCTTAATAATATCTGTCATATCTTTGCAAGAACCATGTTGTATTTGGAATACATGATGTTGCATAAGCGAATCAACACTTACGTCAAATTTATCTACAAATTGCCGAATAAGCGCTTCATTACCTTTAGGGGTAACTGCAATAAACAAATTGGTATGTTTATCAGAAGCAAAGCTTGTATTTCCCAATAAGTAACACTTTAAGGCACCTTTTTGAAGTTCCTCAAAGTTCTTTTTCATCTCATCTGCGCTGATGTTTTTTACTTCAAAAAACAGAATAGCTTCTTGAACATCGCCTACTTTATCAATGTTTTTCAAGATAACATCGAGTTGTTGTAAGTTACTCAAAGCATCTGTTACTAATAAGCTGTTAGCCTTATCCAAAGTTACGACAGAAGAGGTCAATGGTGTTACCCAAGGGTTAATAATACGTGCTGCTTCACGAGCCGTTAGATTGTTGAGACGATAAAGTGTCGAACAAATCTCTTGGCTTCCTGGCAAAGTACTCAATACAGCTCGATCTTTAAGGGCTGGACTACTACTCTTGGCACGATTTGAAGGAATAACCCGCAAAGCTTTGTCACCCATAGGCGTTACCGCAATACCATTAGCTACCAAAGCGCTTTTTAAGACAGAAATAGCTTCAGAACGTGTTAATGGCATTTGAATATCGAGATTGATTGAAACTTTTGGCAAATTGCTATTTGGAACCAAAATCTTATTCGTCCATTGTCCTAATAAGGTTAAGGCTTGCTCTAAAGATTCGTTGACTAAAGTTAACGAATCAATGAATGTGGGTTCTGCAGCAAGGTTTTCTGTTTCGAGATTATTTTCAGGAAGATCCAATGTAGCTACATCATAATCAGCTATGGAGGAAGGATTTTCATCCGCTCCAAAAGCCCAATATCCGAATAGTGAGCTACCAATTAATGCGGTTGTTATAGCGAAGGGTTTTACGTTTTTAAAATTCATAATTTTAGTTTTCATTTCTTAAATCCTTTAGTTGTAATGCACTCAAAGAAAAATCAACTTCGAGCAATTCTGGGTTAAATAAATTTGCATGTATTTTGACTTTTTCCATGCTAAGATAAGGTTTTTTTTGATAGATAGCATCTTCAAAAGCGATCAGACGCTGCAACGAAGCATTCGTACAATGAAGTTGCAAGGTATGAGCATCAAAGATTTCCCCTTGTCGCGTTTTGGGCGAAGACATGGAATAATTAATCCCATTTTCACGAACAGCACTTTCAACTTCTCCCGCAAAAGCAGCACCTGAATAGGTTTTTTCAGGATCCATTAAGGTCATCATAATATCAAACTTATCATTTACATGGATTGTATTATCTATCCAATGCTGACAATTATCTATTTTGGCATTAATAACTTTAAACCGATGCGTTAGGTTTTTTGTTTGCTTAATGCACAAGTCAATGAAAACGATGTTTAATCCCCAGATAAACAATAGCAGAAACACTTTTTCCCGGCAATTAAACTGGTTAAATCGAGACTGTAATTTTTCTATAAAAGCCTTCATCATTTAATCTCCTTCATCATTAAATGGGTGATCCGATCTTTGCTCATTGAAATCACAAGATAACTTGAATTTTGTACCTTGATAGGAAGCGTTAATATTGTCAATATTAACTTCCAAAAAACGTCCACTTTCTCTTAATGCACGAACATACGCATCCACATCCTTTGCATTCTCTGCAACGGCTTCTACAATAATATTGTGAATGTTATCGATGGTTGCTGAAGAAAAATAAATGGTTTTGGGACGTAATTCATTCAACAATCCTAACAACTCAAAAGGACGTAATTCTTGAGCCATAATAATCTGCATTTGCCCAATTAAGGCATCTTTGTTTTCAACTTTTCTAGCAATAGGTTGCAAACGTTTATACTTACGCTCTTTACCATGAAAAAGCGAAAATCCTAGTCCTAAAACGAGCTGCAAACTTAAAAGGCCAGTAAACACTATCGCACCTAGCTTAACGCCTACGTTAGAAATACGTGTCCACTTTTGCTGCGATTTTAAATGAGTTAATACTTCCTTATCGCGAATGTCTGCTAACCATAAATGCGACTCTAATACATCTACCTCTTGCTTTTCTTCAGCTCCATCAGGCACTTGCGAAAGAAGCGTTAAGGTATAATCATAGGTTGTCGTTTCTTTTACAGTTTCTAAACAAATACGACGCAATGGAAATTGCTTTTGTTCTTCTGACAGCAATTCTTGCACGGAAGTAAAGTCATTTGCTTCTTCTGTTAAAAAATGCATAGGTTGCTTATCAACAATAACAGACGTATGCTCATGTGAAACAAATAGGCCACATTCTGCTTTTTTGGCAAGTAAAACCCCTAAGGCACCATACGGCAACAAATGTTTGTCTTGAACGTCTCCTATGAAGCTCTGAATTCTGTCTTTTAAGCCCGCATACCAAAGCCATTGACCTTTTTCTTCATCGATGGGGACAATGCCCCACATCAATTGTTCTATGGGCAATGGAGCTTGCTCAACAATTTGATTAAATGCCGTATCTAAGATTTTTTTACTCGCAGTTCCCGATTCCACATCAAATGCTTTGAAAATGAAAAATGAATCCGGAAGGAATAAAAAATTTCCAACGATATCCAAAGTGGACTCAACGGACATTTCGTTTTCTGATTTCTCTATATTCTCACTCATCATTGTAACGGATTTTCTGATAAAGCTAACAGTGTAAGTTTTCTTTCCATGAGTTCTTTACCGTTATTTATGCCCTTTGTTTTTAATTGTTTACGACTAACGTCCTTGTTTTGTTCCACTTTAAATAATCCAAACAGGTGATAAACGATATCTGCTTGTCGAACAGCGACATCCACCTGCAGAAGTTGTGCTTGAGTACAAAGTAAATTTTTAGCATTTTCATTAACCTTTCCTTTTTTTGTAGAGTCTTGTGTTGTATTATTTTCTGAAGCAAGACTCGTGCCAGGGCTTAAGATTACATGACCTAATTTTTTTAATTCGTCTAAATCTTTGTAATAATTCGATTTTACTTCCGTTTTATTTTCGAGATTTAAATAATTGGCGACTGTATCCACATCAAAAGAAACAAGCTTGGACAAAATTTCTAGCAAATCTTTCGAGGCAGAATTAATATTAACCGGCCAATTTGTCCATAAAGATGCGCAAGCCTTTAATTGTTCTAATTTCTTATTACTTTCTTGTGTATCTGTAAAAAATACACGTCGAAAAGACTCCAATTCTTCTAACTGCTCAAATGCAACAAGCTCTTTGGGAAAGAGTACTTTAGGGAACATTTTTTTAGGTTCTTCTGAATTTTTTTCTGTTTTTTTAGATTTATCTGTAACTTTTTTCTCAGCTGTACCTAAATGATCCACTTCCAATAACTTACTTTCGACTTGTTTACGCTCCTTCCATTTCGAAAACTCACGCATTAAATTCTGCGCATCCCAACGTTCTGTAAAAAAACTAAATAGCGCAACTAATTGTTCTGGTTTTGCAAAATTTAAAGGAATTTTTCTAGATTCATCTTGCACATTAACTTCAACCGTTACGGAATCCGGCATGCCTAAATTTACAGATGAAATAATTTGATTCCATCCCTGTAAAGGACTGCATAATTCATCTTTGCGAAGTGCATCTTCTAAACCGCACCAAACCGCATTAAATGCATTTTGGGCATAGTGCTTGAGGTCACCTTTTCCTTGTATCTGTAATTTCAACAAAACTTCTTGGATAACACTAGAAACGAATACGCATACAAGCCCAGAAAGCGCCATGAGCATTCCCAAAACAAAAATTAAAACAGCACCCTTCGTTTTATGCTTCATTTTTTTCTCCACTCTTTTCTACACCTTTTCTAAAATCGACATCCAGCTTGCTTGAATCGATTACATTCATTAGCGAAATAAACCTTTGTTCCTCTACATCTTCAAAGGTGAAAGTTAAAAGTAATCCATCTGGAAAAACATTCGGCTGCTTTTTATCTGCAAATCGCTGCGAATACTGTTCTAAGCTTGAAAGAAACTCCCATGTTCCTTTTTCAGAATCAAAATGGCCAAATTCCCATTTTTTAAGACAGGAACTTAAGACCCAACGATTTGTTTTTACATTTCCGGAAGCCTCAACACCTTCTGCCATACGCTTAGCAACGATTTCAGGTTCTTCATAACAAAAGATCAATTGTTCATTCGCATGCATAAGTACAACGAACTTGATACTTTCAGTATCTTTAGCAGAAATATTAAAATTACAAACACGTTTACAACCTAAAACAATACGTTCGCCTTGAGCATATTCTGCTTCTTGTAAACGCATTAATTGCCAAGTACTGCTTTCTACATCCTTTCCTTTTGGCAATACCGTTACTGTTTTCAATTCATTTGAAAGAAAGCGTACACAACCATCAATTTGGTCAATAAACTGGTCGTATTTGGTCTCTTTGCTCTCCCATGCTTGCACAAATCCAACAAATAATGCCATTACAGATGTCATAATTAAGCCACCTAATGCTAAAGAAATGACCACTTCGACCAATGTAAAACCTGCATGTTTACGTCTACAATTTAACATCTTCTTGCTCCGGTTTATTAAGAATTTTTGACGCATATTGTTGAACTTCTGACTCACTTACCCAATCAGGACGACGTACCCAAAACAATTCTTCTTCTAATTCCCCATCTATCTTTACGATAACTTTAAACAAACTAGGCCAATCAGATGCTTCAATCTTTCCTTGCCACGAAAAACCGTCTTCACTTGTAGGATAAACAAATTTGTGGGTCGAAGGGACCGATTCACGTTTTATCTGCAATAGAGAAGCACGAATCATTTCATACATTAAAGGTTGCTTACTTTCATGCTTCAGACTAGCCTTTAAACTCAATCCATTCACAAAACTTTGCGTCAAGACCATGACGGAAACAGCAAATAAAGAAAGTGCAATTATCACTTCTATTAGCGTAAATCCCAAAAAAGCTCTTCTTTTCTTTACCATTGTGCTTCTATACAATTTCCTGAAAACGGATTAATCTCGTATTGTTCTTTATCTTCATCTAAAGCAAATTCCACAAAGGTACTGGTAATCATTCCCGATGGATGAATTTTAAATTGCGTTACCGATTCTTGCGAAGGTTTTAATAAACCATCATGAGTTAATTCTCCTGCCCAAAATTTACAACGCCAATTATCCCCTTCTTTAGCAAAGGGAACGACCTTCAAGTCTTCACCAGCATTATCTTTTAATGCAAATGCAGTTTCTCGACATTCGACATAAATCTCACGACAGTCTTGGGAAGACCACAAACGCCCTTGAACTATTGTCCGCTTTAAAATATCTATAGGACGCATGGATTCTCCAGAAAACACAGATTGTAGCGTATCAAAATGGATAACACAAACAGCAGAAATCAATCCGATCAATGCTACAACCAAGAGTAATTCTATTAAAGAAAACCCCAAAGATCTATACGTCCTATTTGACATATTTAAAAGCGCTTATATTTATTCTTGGTCATTATCATCCCAATTTCCAATATCATCATCGTCACCACTTTGACCGCCAGGTCCCATAGACCATACATCGTAACTATTACGATTATGAGCACCTGGATAACGATATTGATAAGGATTGCCCCAAGGATCTACCAAGCCTTCACGATCTTTGATATAAGGACCTTGCCAACGACTTGATTTACCCATAGGTGCCTTTAATAATGCTGTTAAACCTTCCTCGGTTGTAGGATAATTTCCCACATGAGCTCTGTAGGCCATCAAAGGAACATCGATCGTTTTAGAAACAAACAACTTCGCAACCTTTTTCTGACCGCCTCCAAAAATAGATTCGGAATTAACAATAACTAATCCCAAAACCATTCCCATTAAGGCCAAAGCCACTAATATTTCAACCAGAGAAAAACCACGATTATTCTTACATTTATTGCTCATCATGACTATATTATAGTTTATTTCATTTTTAAAATCAAGCTTCTATTTTGTAACATTAAATTTAAATAAAGTTACATCCCCTTCTTTAAACACATACTCTTTTCCTTCTAAGCGCACTTTTCCTTTTTCTCGTGCCCCTAAAAAGCCACCATATTCCACAAAATCGGCGTAATCTACAACTTCTGCTTTTATAAATCCTCGTTGAAAATCGGTATGAATAACGCCAGCACATTCGGGTGCCTTCATTCCTAATTTAAATGTCCAAGCATGCACTTCTTGTACACCAGCTGTAAAATAAGAAGCCAATCCCAACAAGCGATACGCAGTTTTTATAAGGTGATTTACCCCACTATCTTTTAAATTAAGCGTTTGCAAATATTCCGCCGCATCTTCAGCGGACAAATCTGCTAATTCCGCTTCTAGTTTCGCCGATAAACAACAATATAAACTCTCTTCTACTTGCTCTAAATACGCTCGCACAGCTTGTACGTAAAGATTTTTTTCCGGATCTTGCAAATCATTCTCGGATACATTGCATACGTATACAACCGGTTTTTGAGTAAGTAAACATAAGGTTTTCATACGGATTGCATCTTCATCATCAACACCAAAAGCATTGGCTGGCTTTCCTTGATTGAGATGCTCACAAAGACGTTTTAATAGGGCATGCATAGCAACCGCTTCTTTATCGGCAGATTTTGCCTTTTTAGCCCAACGTTCGACTTGCTGCTCAACCGATTGAACATCCGCCAATAAAAGTTCCGTACGAATGACATCGATATCCCGCACAGGATCTACACTACCCATATTATGCAAAATATCCTCGTCATCAAAACAACGAACAACTTGAATAATCGCATCTACTTCGCGAATATTGGCCAAAAATTGATTTCCCAAGCCTTCCCCCTTGTAAGCCCCTTTTACAAGACCAGCAATGTCCACAAATTCAATAGCAGCAGGTACTATTTTCTGCGCTTGAACCAAATCTTTGAGCACTTGCAAACGCTCATCCGGAACTTCTACAATCCCAACATTTGGCTCAATCGTACAAAAAGGGTAGTTCGCCGCTTCCGCTTTATGCGTTCTTGTAACCGCATTAAATAGCGTACTTTTCCCGACATTTGGTAACCCAACAATTCCAACTTTTAACATATAATTTCTATCCTTATTTTATAAATTCTACCTCAGGAATTTCTAAGATTCAAGCACAAATCTAAACGCCAAAGGAACTTCATTTTTTCTTTGAAGTAACAAGATGAATGAATCCTCTTTATAGCATAAACTTAAGCTCTTTTGTTCATCTAACCACCGCAATGATTTATCAGAAAAGGTATAAATTTGACCATCCTTAAGATTTCTAACGGTACACTGAAAACGATCCCTTCTATAGCTTGTTTCGCCTAATTTTAAAGAATAATCCTTCCCTTCAATACTATCACGAACAACTACCTCATTTTTAGTATCATTAATTTGTAGTAAAGAAAATCCTTCTGGACAATTTTCTTGAACCGCAATATGGACCAAGGAACGTTCTTTTACTGTAAATAAATAACGGATTTCACCATCCGCTTTTGTAAAAAATCCTTTGTACTGTATTCGAAATGGCTCTCTTTCGAAAGAAACGACTTCAAAATCAAAAGTATTTTCCTGTTGTAAATCACAAGCCATACCTCTCAAGGGTTCCCATACCCCATAGGCATTTAATCCACAAAAAAACATAACAACAAATGAATAAATAATCTTTTCCACACTATCGAAGTAAGTCAAAAATTTCGACTAAGCAAGTTTTTTCGCTTAAATAAAACAAAAATCGCATTTTGTAAAAAATTTATTATGCCTAATTTCAAACAAAACTCAACATTTAATCTTTACAAGAATCGCCCAAAGCTGCTACAAAGTAAAAAGGACGGCGAAAAGCCACG
>CAZIZB010000010.1:0-11899 GCA_964543635.1 uncultured Opitutales bacterium
TAGCTGCTTCCACTTACGAAACATACGAGTACGTTCAGGAAGAGGATCTGGAGGTAAGGTAGTGAACCATTTTAGGTCTAAAGACTCATCGGATAATTTTATGGCATCATCGGGCTGAGTGGTTTTTAACAAAAAGCGAATATCGTAATGCCAATGATCGGGTTGAGATTTTATGGAAAAAAGATGTACACTAAAATCGAAAATACCTTCTTTAGCAAGCTCGAGGTGTTCTAAACCGGACTCTTCATAAGCTTCCTTAAAAGCAACAGCCAAAATATCCGTATTGCCATCTGCATGTCCACCTACTTGAAGCCAAAAGCCTAATTTTTTATGCAAGGTTAGCAGAAATTTATCCCCTGTAGCGTTTTCAATCCAGGCAGAACCGGTTATATGTCCAGGAAGGTAGTTTCGATCAAAACACTTGTCACCATGCTCTTGAACAAATGCAATCGTTCGCTTTAAATCTTCAGCTTCTGTCTCATCCTCAGGCTTGTATGTCAAAAGTAAATCCAACAACGACGTACGCATAGGTTTTTCAATCGTTTCCTTTCATTTTTTCAAGTTTTCTATAAAAAGTACGCCTCGGAATACCTAATAATTTTGCAGCTTCCGTTTTATTACCGCCAGTTTCTTGAAGGGTTTGCTTAATCAACTGCAGCTCATTTTGCGTCATTTTAGACAAAGAAGATTCTTCTGTTGCAGCAAAACGGCTATCGAGATCAACAACATCAATAAGGTTGTTACGATACATAACTACACTATTTTCTGCAAAATTCCTCAATTCACGAATATTTCCAGGCCAATTATACGTTTGTAAGGCTTCTAAAGCTGCCAAAGAAAGTTCTGGCGGTCGACATTGATTTTCTGCAGCAAAAACAGTACAATAATGATTTAGTAGCAAAGGAATGTCTTCTTTACGTTCACGCAAGGGTGGCAAATGAATTTCAATAACATTGAGACGATAATAAAGATCTTCACGAAAACGCCCAGCAGCTACTTCCGCCTTTAAATCGCGATTAGTTGCACAAACAAGACGAATATCGAGCGGAATTGCTTGCGTACCACCAATACGTTCGATCGTTTTCGTTTCCAAAAAACGTAATAATTTAACCTGTGTATTAAGATCTATTTCCCCAATTTCATCGAGAAATAGGGTACCTTCATGGGCCGATTCAAAAAGTCCAATATGGCGTTGATGCGCTCCCGTAAAGGACCCACGCTCATGTCCAAAAAGTTCAGATTCGATGAGGTTTTCAGGCAATGCAGCACAATGAACGGGCACAAACGGTTTAGATGCTCGCAAGCTATATTGATGCAATAAATGCGCAGCAAGTTCTTTACCTGTACCTGTCTCACCTGTAATAAGAACGCCCGTCTTAGATGGCGCTACTTGCTCAATCTGCTGCAAAACGTTTACAAATGCTTTGGCTTTACCCAACACCTGAAGATTTGCAGGAAGTTTCTTAGACGGATTTTTAGAGGGATTACGGTCTCGCAAAGCCTTTTGCACCAAAGCTTCCAAGCGTTCCAATTGAACAGGTTTGCTGACAAAATCATAAGCCCCACGCTTCATGGCCTCTACAGCAATTTCTATGGTTCCATAAGCCGTCATCATAATACAAACCGGCTTATAGGGCAACGACAAGGCCTTATCAATAACCTGCATACCGCTTTGTTGACCCATTTTTAAATCCGTAATCACCACATCAAATCTTTCGGATGCAAGCAATTGAATCGCTTCTTGCGGATTACAAGCTGTATAGACGTCGAAATTTTCCGAAAAAGCCAGTTTCAGCCCTTCGCGTGTATGTTTTTCGTCATCAACTATGAGCAAAATTCCTTGCATATGTTTCAATCTTGAGGAAGTTTTAAACGCGCAATTTCCTGCATAATCCGATCGCTAATGGCTTGCATCGGATCGGCTTGCCCTTGAGTTTCTGCCGCAAGTTCTTCATAGCTAAGAGGTTTCCCAAAAACAATTGCAACATTGGGCCTAAAATTCGGCCACTTAGCACCTTTCGGCCAAGCTTCATAGGTTCCAAAAATACGAACCGGAACCACCGGCGCTTTCGATTTGCTTACAAAAAGCCCAATACCTTTCTTAGGACGCTGTGGAAGCCCCGTCGGCGAACGTGTACCTTCAGGAAACATTTGTACGGGATTTCCATCCGCAAGCAGCTTTAAAACCTGTTTAATTGAACGAATATCACTTCCCTTGTCTCGATCCACAGGGATCATGTATAAACGACGAAAAAACCAAGCAATACCTCGCTTAAATAAAGTCTGACGAGCAAAGGAATAAACCGGTTGCCGATTCGCATGTACAGCAATTAAAGGCGGATCTAAATAACTAACGTGATTTCCAGCCAAAATAAACCCACCTGTTGCAGGAATATTTTCTAGTCCGTACAGCCTTCCTTTGTAAGCCCTTTTAAAAATAAGCTTAAAAAACCAACAAATTAAACGGTAACAAAAAGAAAGATTTGATTTCATTACAAAAATTGTATATGACTTTTTTTATAAAATTAAAAGAATAATATGCTAGAAGATAAAAAATGGTTGAATTTATTAGAAACGACAATCGATCAACTAGATGGACGGCCTTCTTGGAATCTCTATTTTATGTCCATTGCCCTGCTCCTATCCGCACGTTCTAGCTGCGAACGCTTACATGTAGGTTGCGTACTGGTTTCAGGGAAAGAAAATAAACACAGAATCATTGCCGCCGGCTATAATGGCTTTTTAGCAGGTCTACCGCACGAATCTATTGTCCGCGATGGCCATGAACAAGCAACGGTTCACGCCGAACAAAATGCACTTGCCGATGCTGCACGACGTGGCGTAACCACTCAAGATGCAATTGCTTACGTTACCCATTTCCCTTGTATAAATTGTGCAAAAATGTTATTGGCAGCCGGCATAAAAAAATGCTATTATTATAAAGATTACCATAATGACGACTTGGTGGTTCGTTTGTTTGAATCGGCCAATGTCGGTTTGGAACAGTTTTAATATGCAATTTGAAGTCTCAGTTTTTCCGCAAAATTTCTCTGGACTCGTACTTTTATCGAATCCACAAGTAGAAACGTGTTGGGATAAAGTTGTTATGGTTGTCATCAAACATAGTCAAGAAACAGGTGCTATCGGTTTACAACTCAACCGTCCTTCTCGGCTAAATTTAAGCGACTTCAATGATAAAAACTGGGAAAGTTTTGGAGATATTCCTGTATTCTTAGGTGGACCACGCCAAATGCAAAAATTGATGATTACAGCCTTTGATTGGCATCGTGAACAACAGCTTATCAAATGGCGTCTAGGCCTATCTCCTAAACAAGCCTACCAACTTGTTTGTGATTATCCAGCAATGAATTTTCGAGCCTATTGTGGCCACATAAGCTGGCAAAGTGGGCAATTAGAAGAAGAGCTTAAAAATAAAATTTGGTTGCCGATACCCGTTCCACAAAAAAAGCTTTTTGCACCACAGCCACAAAATTTATGGCAAGATCTGATGTCACAATTCTATCCATTAGGCCTGTTTTTCAAGCAATTGCCCACCGATCCTTCTCTAAATTAATTTTCTAAAAATTACTTTATTCAGTACTCAAGCGCCAATCGACAAGCTGTAATTGAAGTGTTTTGCTTGATTGCCAATAATTCCAAGAAAGTCGTACCGCTAAATCGATAGGTGTTAAAACTGGCAAACCCGTATGTCCCATATTCCAGGCAACAACCGTAAAATCACTCAGTTTAAACCGTAAATGCGCCCCATTCTTACCAAAACGTTCTGGCTTTTTTTGCAAAACGATACCTAATAAAGCAAATGTAGGCATCTCATTTCCTTGACCAAAAGGCCCAAGACGCTCGATTTCTTCAAGAAACGTAGGACTTATCTCTTCAAGCGATACAACATCGGCTATCTTTAACGTAGGCTCTGGTAATTGTTCTGCAAATTGTTCTCTTAACAACTCATTTAAACGCTGCTCCCAAAGTTCAATAGCCTCTTCAGCAAGCGTTAAACCAACCGCTGCTGGATGTCCACCCCATTGCTCAATATGCTCTTGTGAAGCCGTCAGTAATTCCACCAAATTGACTTCAGGAATACTACGTCCCGATCCTTTCGCCTTACCATCTTGATGCCCTAAAACAAAAATAGGACAATTAAATTTTCGCATTAAACGTCCTGCAACAATTCCAACAACCCCCACGTGCCAAGATGGTTTATAAAGCACATAAGCCAATTGCTTAGGACGTTCCTGAATCATTGCTTCCGCTTCTAAAGCAATCCTATGTTCAATATCTTGACGCTCCGTATTCAATTGATCCAATTGCTGTGCTGCAGCACGACAAAACCCAGGATCCGAATAGGTCAGCAAACGATACGGAATTTCAGCAGAATCCAAACGCCCACTCGCATTCACCCTCGGCGAAATTTTAAAAGCAACATCGTCAACCGTCAATGGCACATCTTCGGAACAACCTGAACATTCAAGCAATTTTAAGAGGCCAAAACTCTGCGAATGCACCATTTCCTTCAAGCCATAATAGACCCATAAACGATTTTCGCGTCGCAAGGGTACCAAATCAGCCACAGATCCCAAGGCTACAAAATCCAAAAAAGGCTTCAAACGCGTGTTTTGAGCGATTTCATGGCCCTCTTTCTTTAATTTTTTTAGCCAAGCATGTAGCCATTTAAAAACAAGACCTGCCGTACACAGTTCCTTGGCTGACTGAGAGTGTTTTTCTGGATTTACATGAGGATTTACAATAATAGCATCCGGCAAATGATCCCGATTACGCTTATGATGATCCACAATAATAACTTTAATATCACGTTTCCGAAGCTGTTCTACCGCCTCTATCGAATTTGTTCCACAATCCAAGGAAATCAGGCAATTTAAATGTGATTCTGTGGTTAAAATCCGCTCTACAACACGTTCTGTCAAGCCATAACCTTCGGTTTCGCGCATAGGAAAATAAGGCTCAAAATGATACCCTAAAGCATGAAAACAGCGCGCCATTAAAGCCATACTTGTTACGCCATCGACGTCGTAATCGCTTAAAATGGCAATACGCTTATGAGTTCGGCAAGCATCATCCACCCAATCAATAGCTTCCTCCAAACCCTCTATCAGCTCAGGGGCTTCAACATCTTGCAACGATGGAGAAAGAAACTGATGAAATTCTTCCTCATCCTTAAACGGAATTTGCCGTAACAGGTGCCCTACACTTCTGGACACCCCACTTTCAGCAATACACGATTCAAGCCAAGGCTCAACAATAGGTGCGTTAAAAATCCAACGCATTTACGCCTTCATCCAATCATGAGTAGCTTCCTCGTCCTCACTCGGCTTCGCAATATTATTACGATTGCCGCGATTCCAAAAATAGAAAATCGGCGACGCAATAAAGATCGAAGAAAAGGTTCCTACTAAAATACCCAACAAGAACACAAGTGCATAATCACTAACCACACCTGAGCAAAACATGTACAAAAATACAGCTGGTATGAACGTTGTTAAGCTCGTCATCAAAGTACGCGATAATGTTTTATTGATGGCCAAATTCATCACTTGAGCCAAATTCAATTGGATATTACGCTTCAATTCCTCACGAATACGATCAAAGATAATAATCGTATCATTGATGGAATATCCGATAACCATCAAAACAGCCGCAACCATAGGCGCCGTAAATTGATGTCCTAAAGCGATATACAATCCAATCGTAATCAAGGTATCATGAAGTAATGCGATGGTAGCACCAAAACCATAACTAAACTCAAAGCGAAAAGCTACATAAAGTAGGATTCCCATAAGAGCAAAAACAACAGAAATAATAGCATTTTTCTGCACTTCTTTGCTAACCGTAGCTCCGATATGAACTTGAGCAACTTGCTTGAACTGCGAATCCGAAAACTCCTTCTGTAAAGCCGCTAAAACAGTCGCACTTTTTTCCTTCTCGGTTTGCAACTTTAAGAAATTCGAAGCACCTGATTGTCTTTGATAAACGGCATTAACTTCGCCCAAATTCGATTGCTTAGCGAATTGACGAATAATCTGCCCATCTACTGGCTTTTCGTAACTTAATATCAACTCATCACCACCAACAAAATCAATACCCAAAATGCTTTTACCACGTATGCTGGTTGCAACACAACCAATGATAAACAAACCGATGGATACAGCAATCGCATGCCAACGATGCTTCATAAAATCGTAGCTTACATCACCCAACCACGATTTTAAAGGCAAAGAAAAACGTTCTTTCCTGGCTAAAATCTCAAGCAATGCACGATTGAAACACAAAACCGAAAACAAAGTCGTTAAGATACCAATCCCCAAGGTTATTCCAAAACCTTTAACAGGACCGGTGCCAAACCAAATCAATAAAACAGCGGTTAACAAGGTCGTAATATTAGCATCCAAAATCGTAACAAAAGCTTTTTTATGCCCCAACAAGAGTGAAACAACCGCATCTTTGCCGGCACGCATTTCTTCTCGAACACGTTCCAAAATTAAGATATTAGCATCAACAGCCATACCAAATGTAAGTGCTAAAGCCGTAATACTCGGCAACGTAATTGTAACTTGAATGCTTGCCCAAGCGATCACGATAAAAATAAAATTCAAAACGAGCGTTAAAGCACTTGTTAAACCGGCTCCACGATAGTAAAAAACGAGCAAAGCCATAACAAAAACAACACTCACAAGTGCAGCATAAACAGCCGACGTTTTAGCACTAGCAGCTAAAGAAGGGCCAACCTCATAAATTTCACTTAAATCTAACTCGAACTCCAAAGGATTATTCAAAGTATTAGCTAATTCAAGCGCCTCACGTTGCGTAAATCTACCTGAAATACTCGCTTGACCTTCGGTAATTTCAGAACGAATAACCGGTGCCGAACAAACTTTTCCATCCAAAACAATAGCCAAGCGTTTGTTCAAATTCTTTTTGGTAATCGTCGCAAAAAGCTGCTTACCCTCAGATGTCATTCGCAAAGAAACTTCCGGCTTACCATAACCATCAAGCACACAATGCGCTTCACGAACAGATTTTCCAGTCATCTCAGGCAAACGCTTAACTACAATCGGAATCTGTTGTTCTTGCCCTTCTTGATCTTCTTGAATTAAAAAAAGGCGTTCATACCCTAAAGGCACAGCATCATTAGGACCTATAGCGTCATTAACCAAACGAAATTCTAATTTGGCAGGCTTCTTAAGGGCTTGCATAATATGCGGATTCGCTTCTAAAGAAAGTCCTGGCAATTGCACTTCAATGCAACGTTCTCCACGAGCACGAACAATAGGCTCCGAAACCCCTAAAGCATCCACACGACTTGTGATAACATCCACACCTTTTTGAATCAACTGCTGCTTTTCCCAATCGCCCTTACCTACCAATGCATTTTCATTAATTTCTAGCGTAAAAACTACACCACCACGCAAATCTAAACCTTCCTTAAAAACACATTGAGATTTTTTCAACAAAAACTGTAACAAAGCCTGATTCTTTTTAGTAAGATTTTTTATATCAGAAACATTATACTGCGGGAAAAAAATGCTCAAATCTAAATTCTGCTTTTGACAAAGCGTTGCCAATGCCAAGCTTAAATGCCCATATTCCTTTGCTTGAACACTCGCTTTAGCTTGATCTAGCAAACGCAAAAAACCTTCTTTGTCATGCTTCACCTTTGAGACTAAAAAGGCATCAAACGGCTTTGTTTCCAGTGGCATTAATTGGAAAAGGCCTGCAACCAGGACTACAAGCGTAATCCACAATCTTTTTTTTGTCCCGCTAAACATCATTTATTCCTATTCTTTTTCGTATCAACAAGTTTGGTTTGAATAAAACTTTTATGAAGCTCTATCTTGGAATCCCCGGTTTTCATAACTAAACGCTCTGCTTTTACTTGCAAAACGCTACCGACAATTCCAGACGTCGTCATAACCTCATCCCCTTCTTTAAGCTCCGCAATCATCTTTTCTTGAGCCTTTTGACGCTTTCTTTGAGGTGCAATGAGTAAAAACCAAAAAGCCAAGAAGAAAAAAACCATCATCAACAACGATGAACTTCCTGGGTTCACTTGCGCACTTACTTGGTCACCTATCGTTAAATACATAATTCCATTGCTCATAACTATTTATAATAAACACTCTTTTCAATAATAATGCAAGCTTGTTTGTTAGCTTTTTAACACTTTATCGGCATGAATTCTTGACTTTAATAAAGAATTATCGTACCGTTAAGTCATGGCAGTAAAAGAAAATAAAATTTCAGAAAACGTTAGAGGAAAATTTTACGTAGACGATCAATGCATTTCTTGTGGACTTTGTCGCGAAATTGCACCCGAAATTTTTGGAAGCGTAAGCGATACAGACGCATCCTTTGTTAAAAAGCAACCTTCGACGGAAAATGAGGTTGAGCTTTGCATGGAAGCCTTAGAAAGCTGCCCTGTAGACGCTATCGGTCAAGATGGCGACCAGTAATTACCATCTATAGAATTTACTCAAATCCCTGCTTTAGAAAGGAGGGATTTTTATTTTAAAAACATTTCAATCCCCATCTAGCTTTTCCCTCTCCAATATACATTTTTGCACGCAACCTTATTGCATAGCAAAACACCCAACTTTTAATTTCTTACTCAATTCGGCAACCTCCCAACTAAAAAATCATTGTTTTTAGATTGCATTTTATGCTTACTTCAGCTATCAAATAGTCAAAATAAAGAAATACATTCAAAAAAAGATTAAATGTTGGACACAGAGGACTTAAATTATTCATTTTTTGAAAAGTTGCTACCCGACAAGAAAGAGTGGTACACAGTCAAGGAAGCGGCGGCCATACTTGGACGGAGCGATCAATATGTACGAGATTGTTTTGACAATCAAAAATTACTAGGCCATGTTTGGAATGCGAAAGCTAAAAGAGGACAAGAAAAAAGAAGGACCTATCACATTTCTCGACAAAGTCTTGTTTTATTTTTTATGGAAACTGCCAATTATCATGCTAGTGATTTTTTGCAACGTATTCGTAATGCCGAAAAACATTAAACAAATGTGTTTTTTCGAAAAATTTGCTTGTGTTTTTACGGAATGCAAGTGATAGTAGTTACGTATTATGTTGAATTTTTTGATAATTGTTGGATCTATTCTATTAGTTGGCTTGTGCGCATGGATTATTTTGCTCATTTTAATGCAAAAACCAAGCGCTAATGCAGGCATGGGAGCAGCTTTAGGAGGAGGCGCAGCAGAATCTGCTTTCGGCGGTGAAGCTTCTAATGTTTTGACACGTTGGACAGTTTTCGGAGTTATTGGATTTTTTACACTTACGCTTTTCTTGACATTGGCCCAAGTTTACAACCATCACAAAAACACAGCAACAACTGAATTAGTTCCCGTTATTGAAAAGCAAGAAGCGAACTCTTTAACGCAAATACCAAGCGAGAATTCAGAAAACGCTGTTGCTCATGAGGCAAATAATAAGTAATTGCAACATTTTTCTTATAATAAATTGTTTCGTACACATGGCTGTGTGCGAAAAGTTTATTTTTGAAGACCCAGAACAATTATTTGGCATTACAGAACGTATTATTGCCCTAAAAACATACGCTCCTAGCGAAACTTATTGTTGGCATCTAGAATGGAAAGTTGGCAAACAAAGCTATTCAGGACGTTTGACAGGAAACGTAGAAGGCTCACATCATTGGATTAGTATTGTGTTCCCAGATCAAACAACGCTCTTTTTTGACAAAAACAATCCTCAACAAGCTTTTTACCCCCATCGCCTCTGTCCCTTACCGCAAGGACATTGGCAAGAACCTTTAGGCGGACTTCCTTCTGTTTCTTATGAACTTATTGCCATGCCGTTTTTAAACGACACTGTTATTTCTGTTAAAAAAACAGCTAAACAAGGACGGAAAGCCTTAGAAGTTGATTTTAAACGCGAAAACCATATTTCTACTAAAGTTTTTCTAGATTTAAAATTTAACACGATTTTAGAAGTTCAAGCACATTCAACCCATCCTACTGGCAAATTTCAACTAAAAAGCTTAAAAAAATTCAACGGCATTTGGGGACTTCATCAAGCCGTATTCTCGCAAGGGAAAAACACTACAAAGCTAAAAATAACTTCAATAAAACATTTTTAAATTCCATCAATTTTCAAGTAGCCTTAGTTTTTCCGCAAAAGAAAGCGGCAATGGCGCTTGGAAACAACAATTTTCTTGAGAGATAGGATGCTTAAATTCGATTTGATAAGCATGTAAAAACAGACGTTGATCGGGAATTTTACCGTATTTCGGATCACCAACAATAGGATGCCCTATACTTTTTAAATGCACACGAATTTGATGCGTACGGCCGGTCACAGGATTACAAGCAAGCAAGGCTTGATTAGCCTGTGGAAAGGTTTTTAGCACTTGCCAATGGGTACAAGAAGGCCGTCCTTGAGTAGTAACACACATAGCGGTTCGATCGCGAGTACTACGTCCTATGGGAGCTTCAATCGTCCCTGACAAAAGCCTTGGAATCCCCCAAACGAGCGCATAATAGGTTTTATGAACCTCTCGTTCAGTAAACATCTTCGTAAGTGCCCAATAAGCTCTATCGGTTTTAGCGAAAAGGATAACACCCGAAGTTGCTTGATCAAGACGATGAACAACTCCTGGACGTTCTGGTCCTGCTGCTGCACTTAAAGAGCAATGCGATAAAACAGCTTCTACAAGGGTCGTTCCAGGCTCAACACCACTCCCCAAATGAACAACTTGTCCCTCAGGCTTATCGAGGACCAACAAATCTTCATCTTCAAAAAGGATGTGGATAGGCGCTTTCGAAGCTTGCAAAGAATGGGGCTTAGGAGGAACCCATTCTAAGCTACAAACATCCCCAAGATTCGCTTGCTGCCGAGCATTAAGTATCACAACTCCATTGACCTGAAGTCGTCCTTCGGCAATGGCTTTTTGAATATGCGACCGACTGGCCTGGCCTTTCAAATAATCAGCCAAAACCTTATCAATACGCTGGCCAGAGTGTTCAGGATCAATCGTAAGCTCGATAGTGGCCATTAAGACGGCAATTGGATTTCGGGGTGATTTTCCTTAATATACAGAATATACTGCTCCTCGACATAATTCCACATATGAATCATATTTTCGACGCGCTGCATATCCACTTTTTCTTTCATAACCGCTTCGTAAGCTTCTTTCATGGGTTCGGCAAACGAAGGATGCGTACGTCCAATAACGCGCGAAAGATCCACATAATTATTGGAAACGCCAGCAAAAGCGAAATCGATCACGCCGACCATGCGATCATTTTCATCGAGCAAGATATTGCCTGGATTGAGATCGCCATGAACCACATGCGGAGTTTGCTCACATTGGCGCAAAAAATCGTGTTGTGAAAGATCGTAAGAGTTCGTATCGACCTCCGATAATTGATCCAAAAACTTTGAAAGGTACATATTGCAAGAAGCCGGTAAAGCCTTTGGATCAACTTGGTTGAGCTCGTTAATAAACTTCGCAACATCATAAGCTAAATTCGTTACAGCTTGGCGCGACAAATGCTTAAAACGCTCCGTCAAAGACCAACCTTTGATCTTTTTGTGCATGCTAAATGGTCGGCCCTTGTCATAAAAAAGCTTCAAATCCGGAAACTCGAACGAAACCTTGTCCTTCATAAAGGAACAAAAGGCATTATCTTTGAGCAACATACGGGCAAAAAACCGATTGCGTGGGAAGCGGAAGAAATACTCTTGGATGCCATCCGACGCACACATAACAAAATTCGTCCATCCTGTCTTAATAAACGTAATCGAATCCTCCTTCACATTCGGCAAATGCTGCTTAATAATTTCTAAAAAATTATCCTTTTCCGTAAAAAACAAACCCTCTTGCATAAGT
>CAZIZB010000011.1:0-11863 GCA_964543635.1 uncultured Opitutales bacterium
ATACATTAATTTATGGAGTTCTCGAACACACAAGTATCTTTGGCAGAATTAAATGAGCAAATCCAAGCAAAAACGGCCTGGATTGAGCTTTTAAAAGCAGAAATTAACAAAGCCATTGTTGGCAATAAGCATGTTGTCGATGGTCTACTTGTAGGCTTACTGGCAAATGGGCATGTCCTTTTAGAAGGTCTGCCAGGATTAGCTAAAACACTGGTTATTAAAACTCTTGCCCAAGTTTTTCAACTAAAATTCCAACGTATTCAATTTACGCCAGATTTGTTGCCATCTGACATCGTTGGAACGCTTATTTACAATCCTTCAGCAGGTTCATTTGTAACGAAAAAGGGGCCCATTTTCACTAATATTTTGCTAGCAGACGAAATCAATCGTGCTCCTTCAAAAGTTCAAAGCGCTTTATTGGAAGGTATGCAGGAACGACAAGTTACGATTGGTGAAACAACGTATCAACTTGAAAATCCATTCCTCGTTTTAGCGACCCAAAATCCCGTCGAACAAGAAGGTACCTACACTTTACCAGAAGCCCAGGTAGACCGTTTTATGCTAAAATTAAACGTTTCGTACCCCTCATGGGAAGAAGAACGTGCGATTTTGGATGCAAAAGCTTCGTTAAAACCCACCGAAGAACCACAGAGCATTTTATCCGAAAAAGAAATTTTTGAAAGCCGTCAATGGATTGACCAAATTTACATTGATGATAAAATCCGTGATTACATTGTACATCTTGTATATGCAACACGAACACCGGAAAAATACCACCTAAATATTAAAAATTTGTTACGTTTTGGCGCTTCTCCACGCGCAACAATTGCGTTAACAATTGCCTCAAAAACCTGGGCATTTTTAAAGCATCGTGGTTATGTCATCCCGCAAGATGTTAAAACGATGGCGCCATTGGTCTTAAGACACCGCATTGGCTTGTCTTACGAGGCAGAAGCTGAAGATATTTCGCAAGATCACATCATTGAAAAAATTCTCGAAACCATTCCTGTCCCCTGATGTTGTCCGAAGATAAAGCACGTACCATTCTTCAAAAAGTGCGTACGATTGAATTAAGAACACGCGTCTTAATGAATGATGCGCTTAGTGGTGCTTATCACAGTATCTTTAAGGGACAAGGTATCAATTTTGAAGAAGTTCGAGAATATACTCCTGGTGATGAAGTTCGTTTTATAGACTGGAATGTATCCGCTAAACTTGGCAAACCCTTTGTTAAAGTGTTTCGTGAAGAGCGTGAACTAACCTTACTATTGGCCATTGACATTAGCGGATCCACACATTGTGGTTCTGTTGGCCAATCTAAACGAGAATTTGCAACCGAAATCGCAAGTGTATTTGCTTTTTCTGCATTAAAAAACAACGATAAAGTAGGATTGTTCTTATTCTCTGATAAAGTAGAGAAATTTATTCCACCGCTCAAAGGGAGCAAGCAGCTATTGCGTTTAATTCGAGAAACCTTATTTTTCCAGCCTGAACATAAACAAACAGATTTATGTGCCGCTTTAACAGCGCTAGGGCAACTTCAAAAGAAAAAAGCGATTATTTGTCTTATCTCAGATTTTATGCCGACAACTAAAAGCGATTTTTCTCAGGAACTTTCGGCATTAAGTCGCCTAAATCAGCATCATGATTTGTTGTGCATTCAAGTCAACGATCCGCGTGAACAGGAAATCCCTAATGTAGGTTATGTGGCTCTTGAAGACGCAGAAACAGGCCAAACATTCTACTTAGATACACGCAATAAAAGCTTTCGAGAACAATTTGCTGCACATCAAAAGTCTCAGCAAAAACTTATACAAACATTATGTCAGCGAAAAGGTATTGATTTTCTGCAACTCACAAACGGGCAAAACTATTTAAACACTTTACAAGCGTTTTTTAAGCGACGTCAACAACTCAAATGATAGGATTTAAACGACTTTTTATTTGTATATTCTTGTTGACTTCTTGGATTCAAGGAGAACAACAAGTATCTTCCTTAAAAGCCTCAGAAAATAAACCTACCGCCCTTGTAAGCACTACAGATTCACTTGACCAACAAGACCAAGGAATGCTTGAAGAAGGGGAGGTTGACGGCGAAGATGATGATGAATTATTTGATATTCGACCTGAGGTAGCATTACCGCATCATGCCTTATTTTATTGTGTATCCATTCTTTTAGGACTTTTAATTATCTTCCTTATAGGTAGTTTCATCCGCAAATGGCGCAACAAACAAATGGCCCCAACGGTTGTTCCTCTTAGTCCTTTCACAAAAGCTTTACAAGGCTTAGACGCTGCGCTTGAACGTATTCATCAAAAAGATCAAAAACCGTTTGCTTTCGGTCTTACAGATAGCGTACGGCAATATTTAGCGGATGTTTTCAACTTACCAGCACCGGAAAGCACGACCGAAGAAGTTCTAGAAAAACTTAAGGAAGTAAATGAACTAAACGAAGACCTTAAGAGCTCCATCAATCAATTATTAAAATCGTGCGATTTAGCAAAATTTACAAAACAAGAATTTGACTATGAAATGCGGCTAAAATTGTACCATCAGGCAAAAGAAATCGTTCAAGAAGCCGATAAATGCTTGCAACAAAAATTTGCCATGAATCTCTCAAGCGAGGAAACACATGCAAACGTTTGAATTTAGCCATCCTTGGGTTCTTTTAAGCCTCCTTATTCTGCCCATCGGCTTATGGATAGCGACAAAACTTTGGTCACCTTGTCGTTCCATTCACTATTCTGCATTTCATTTATTGCAAAGCAAAACACATAAGCCGCATTTTATTCCATTTGTCTTTCGTTTTTTGGGGCTTACTTGTTTAATTTTAGCCTTAGCACGTCCTCGAGGAGTAATTGAACATAAGCATTCACAAAGCAATGGGATTGATATGATTTTAGCCTTGGACTTGTCAAGCTCTATGCAAATTCCTGATTTTGCAGTCAATCAGATGCAGCGCGTTAGTCGTATTCATGCAGCTAAAGCCGTTTTAAGTGAATTTATTCAACAACGTGAACAGGACCGTATTGGCTTGGTGGCTTTTGCGCGTTATCCCTACCTTGTAAGCCCTTTAACCTTAAATCACGCGTGGTTGTTGAAAAACTTAGATCGTTTGAATGCTGGCCTTATTGAAGATGGAACGGCAATCGGAAGCGCGATTACGATGAGTATCAACCGCCTTAAAGACTTAAAAGCTAAAACGCGGCTTATCATTTTATTGACAGATGGTGTTAATAATTACGGTAATGTTGCCCCGCTTTTAGCAGCCGATATTGCGAAAAGTTTTCAGACAAAAATCTATACCATTATGGTCGGCAATGACCAAGTTTTTCCGGTAGATGAGCAGACTTTGGTTCAAATGGCAGAAAAAACCGGTGGCCTTTTTTACAGAGCCTATGATGTTCACAGCTTAAAAGCCATTTATAAAGAAATTAATCAATTAGAAAAAAGTAAAATCGTTCTGGAGGGCTTTAAAACTTACAATGAATTTTTCCCTTGGTTTTTATTGCTGGCACTTATATTTTTAAGTGCAGAATATTTCCTAAAATTAACTCGGTACAAAGTATTATCATGACCTTTGCAAATCCTAAAATCGGCATTCTTTTTCTGGTTTTATACCTATTGGCCTGCTTTTTATGCTGGAAAAGTAGAAAGACAGAAAAGGCTTTGTTGCAAACCTGGGGAGTACTACAAAACATGCGACAAAAGCGCTATGGGAAAGCTTGGCAATGGGCACGAAAATGCTTATTCCGTTTAGGGTTTATTTGTTTAGGTTTGGCTTTAGCTCGACCTCAATGGGGCTTTATCACCGAAAAGCGCCAACAAGCGGGGCTTAACGTCGTTTTTGCTATCGATACCTCAAAAAGTATGTTAGCCAATGATGTTCGCCCTAATCGCTTAGAACTTGCGAAAATGAGTATTGAAGAGCTTTTAAAGTCCTTAAAAGGGAACCAAGTTGGACTGATAGCCTTTGCGGGAAGTGCTTTTTTGCAGTGTCCTTCTACGGGTGATTACGGAGCTTTTAAGCTGGCATTACAAAGTTTGGATACGGATATCATTCCTAAAGGCGGAACCAACTTGTCGGAAGCTATGGAATTAGCTGCTACAATCTTCGACGAAACCGCTCGTTATAAGCAAATTATTTTACTAACAGATGGAGAAAATTTGTCTGGAGATGCCCTTAAATGTGCGCAAAAGATGGCCCAGTTGGGTATTACCATTCATACAGTTGGTATTGGGTCGACAACGGGAGCCCCTATTGGTATCACAAATGATCGCGGGTTAACGGAATACCTAAAAGACGAAACTGGAAAAACAGTTATTACACGTTTAGATGAAGCTACGCTGCAGCAAATTGCTCAAATTACTCGCGGATTTTATGTGCCTTTAGGAAATGCAGGAGAAGGTTTGAAGCAGATTTATAATACGGCTATCAAGCATTTACCTAATGAGAATTTTGAAAGCGTAGAAAAAGTGCCGGTTGAACGCTATACCTGGTTCGCGAGTTTAGCCTTGCTATGCTTTTTATTAGAAGCTATTCTGTATCCTATTAAAAGAAAGTCTGAAAAATGAATATTTTCTTTGTTTTCTTAATCACTTTTTTTTCGCTATTTACGCTAAATGCTGCTGAATCTCAACTACAAAAACTGGAGCGTTATTGCAAAAAACACCCTCAAGAGTGGCAAGGGCATTATAATTTAGGCCGATATCATTACCAACAAGAAAATTTCTCTTCAGCCGAAAGTAGCTTTGCAACGGCTCTAGAAAAATGTCAAAAGCCAGAATTACAAGAAGCGATTTTTTACAATCTAGGTAATACCTACTTCCAACAAGCAGATGATGCAGAAAATAAAGAAGAAAAAATTCCTTTGCTCGAAAAAAGTATTCAGAATTATGAAAGTGCTTTGTCCTTAAATCCAGAAGCTGAAGATACTAAACATAACTTAGAACTTGCAAAAAAAGAATTAGAAAAATTGAAGAAAGAGCAAGAAAATCAGCAGAAAGACCAGAACAAAAAAAATCAAGATAAGGATCAGCAAAACAAGCAAAACGATTCTCAAAACAAAGATAAAGAAAACGATAAAAAAGATCAAGATCAGCAACAACAGCCGAATCAGCAGCAGCAAAATACACCCCAAAACCAAAATTCAGAACAAAAACAAACACCACCTTCAAAAGAAAATCAAGCTCAATCAGCTCCTCAGTCCAATGAGCAAAAAAACGAAAAAGAAATGCAAGCTATTTTGCAAAAAGCAAAAAATGATGAACGTGTTTTGCCAGTAAATTTCTCACAAGATCCAACTTCTTTTCCAGAAGAAAACGTACTGAAAGATTGGTAATATGAAAAAATATTTATTTCATTTTTTTAATTTCGTTAGTTTATTGGGAACATCGCTAAATGCCCAAGTATTCTCAACGCAAGTTCAACCTAATCCTGTACCTTTAGGTACCAAAGCCTATTGGATTATTTCCGCGAATCAGTTGTTGAACAATGTTCAATTTAATTTGCCGACGATTCCCAATATAACGGTAAAATTTGAACGAAAATCTTCTCAAACACGCATTATTAATGGAAAATCCGAACAAACAACCTCGTGGTATTTTTCCATTACACCCTCTCAAGAAGGCCATTTTACGATTCCAGAATTTTCTGTCAAAACCAATGATGCAACGTGCACCATTCCTGCAACTCGCATAGACGTCGGTGCATCTGGAACAACCGCCTCCGAAACACAAACACCAGAAACGGATATTTACTTAACCTTAGACAATTCTATTCCTCAAAAATGGTATGTGGGACAATGCGTTCCAAGTAAAATTAATCTTTTAACGCCTCCACAAATGCGTGGGCAATTGTCTAGCTTAGTTCAAAAAGTTGGTAATGCTTTTTCGGCTTCTCATTTGATCGAAGCACCACAAAAACAAGCCGTAGAACTCCAAGGAAAAACCTTTGCTTGTCTTTCTTGGCCAACGCTTCTGTGTTCGCTACAATCAGGCCAACAGACCCTTTCTTTCACGGTAGATTTAGAAGTTGAACGTTCTCGTCGAGTTACTTCGCTATTTGACAGTAATGATCCGTTAGCTGCTTTACGTCAAATTTCTAACATGTTTGACAGTGCAGAACCGGTTACCATTACCTCTCGTACTTACAAAATTGACATCTTGCCATTACCGCTACCACAACCAGACAACTTCAGTCAAGGGATTGGGCAATTTAATCTCTCAAGTCCAATGCCACAAGTCAAAGAATTTATTCAAGATGAACCGTTTACTTATGTTGTAAAAGTCTCAGGATCAGGTAATTTTGACAATCTACAAGCACCACAATTGATCTACGATGCTTCACAATGGCGTGTTTATGATCCAAAATCCAACTTTGTACCGAATAATGATCTCGGTTACTCTGGAGAGATGGATTATACGTATACGATTGTTCCGCTTATAAAAGGGAATACGACACCACCGCAAGCTTCGCTCTGCTTCTTTAATCCCGTACAAGGTCAATATGAGACTATAACACGACAACCTCTGTATGAAATCACTGTCAAACCACCTTTACGTTCTCCAGCAAGCTATTCTAGCCCGATTGTAACGAATGGAGCTTTAGAATCTTCCACCACCACACCTTTTGATGCTATCTTTATCGATACGGTCGTTTGGGAAAAGCCTTTTTCGATCAAAACTATACAAATTATTTGTGGCATTATTGCTCTCATCCTATTGGTTGCAGCGTATTTTAATCTTCGCAACAACTACAATGAGGCTTATAAAGCACGCTTGCTCGCTACTAAAAAATTTCAAACACTTTACAATGAAGTAAAACAAGCTCACAAATCAAACGATGGAGCTGCTTTTTACGCCGCAACGCACCAATTACTTATGTTTTTGCTAAAAGAAAAAGGGATTACAGATGCAAGCTCTTTACTGCAAGGATTTAAAGATCTCTCGATTGCCTTAAACGATGAGCAACAACAATGGCTCTTGCAAAGTGAAGCTTTTTATCAAGAAAGTAATTTCGGTGGCAAAACATGTCTCTGTCCAGAAAATTTATCGATTTTAAAACAATTATTAAAGGTACTCAAATGATACGTTGGATTTTTCTCTTTTTTCTTCCTTTGTCAGTCCACGCGATTTCACAAGAAAAAGCTGAAAACGCTGTCATAAAAGGAAATCAAGCGATGGCCCAAAAACAATGGGAACAAGCCATTCATTATTATCAAAAAGCTTTAACCTTTGCAGATAGTGCCCAAATTTATTTTAATTTAGCCAATGCGTACGCTTCTCAGCAACAGCCCGGTTATGCTTTATTTTATTATTTAAAAGCCAAACAAATTCAACCTCGATGGAACAAGCTACAACAATTTGAAAAAAGTTTATACGCTACGTATCCAAATTTGCCACAACTTAGCCCAATTTGGTACCAACAAATCTTTAATTATTTCACTTGGGAAACTTGGCGTAATACCTGCCTTATTTTCCTTTGGAGTTCTCTATTTCTTGGAATCATTTATGTTGGATTTAAACGTTCACACGTGCTTTTAAAAGGCTGCATTTATAGCAGTATTTTCTGCGGTCTAATTGCCGTTCTACTTGCTTTAAATTACAAGTATCAAAATTTATATATCGCAGTAGAAGACACCATTGTACGCTTTGCCCCTACCGAAACAAGTCCTACGCGACATATATGGCCAATAGGTACCTATTGCTGGTCTAAAGATCAACGTGAATCCTACTTATTTGTCAGCAACGATCGCGCAGAAGATGGTTGGGTAAATAAAGCTCATTTGCGTTCTCTGGCACATTAATTCCTATATGAAAGCCATCATTCAAATGATTACAGGAACGTTCTGTTCCCGCATATTAGGATTGTTACGGGATATTGTCTTTTTTGCGATCTTAGGCTCATCGATGGAAGCCTCTGCCTTTCTCATTGCCTTTGCTATTCCCAATCTTTTTCGGCGTCTTTGTGGAGAAGGCGCACTCAATTCGGCCTTTGTTCCTGTTTTTGCACAACGCTATGTTAAACATCCAGAAACTGCACATATCTTCTTAAACGCCTTCTTCTCTCGCATCAGCATTTATCTATTTATTAGTATTTTTATCTTCATGCTAACACTCGCATGCATGGATCCTTTCATAAGCGATTCTAAGTGGACAACCGTCATTTATTTAACAAACGCCATGTTGCCTTACTTATGGTTCATTTGCATTGCAGCACTGTTTAATGGTGCCCTCAATGTACTCGATGCATTCTCTTTAACCGCTTTTTCACCTGTCTTTCTCAATTTATCCATGCTTACAGGACTTGGACTCTGTACCTTTGCCCAAGCCCCTATGCAACAAGTCATTATTGTGTCGATAAGCGTCGTTATTGGAGGTGCTATTCAATGGCTTTTACCCAAACTACAATTGAAAAAGTTGGGCTTTCCACTCAATCGATTTATTTGGGAAAAGGATAAGGATTTAACACACATTTGGCATCTCTTTATTCCAAGTGTATTCGGGGCAGCTATTTTCCAAATTAACACACTACTGGGACGTTTTTTAGCATTTCATACGGATGCAGAAGCCGTATCCTACCTCTATTTAGCAAACCGTTTTTTGGAACTACCTTTAGGCTTATTTGCGTTTGCTATCATCTCGGTACTCTTACCGAAACTCTCATTTGCGGAAGCACAAAATAAGCTACAACAATCAGGTGCTATCTTAAAAAACTGTTTTGAATTATTGTTATTGTTGTTGCTCCCTGCTGGTTGCGCACTTTATGTTCTTGCGGAACCTATATTGCAACTCTTTTTTTGCTGGGGACGTTTCTCTTTAAAAGACGTAGATGCCGTCGTACCCTTACTTAAGCTGTTTGCAATAGGCTTACCATTATTTGGCGTTTCCTCGCTACTTACTCGTGTGTTTTATGCCCATAAAGACACACATACGCCTGTAAAACTATCCTGCTATACGCTTATTTTTTATTTAGTAATTGCCCTAGTTTTAATGCCTTACATCAAAATTAAAGGACTTGTTTGGGCTTCTATTCTTAGTACAGGCATCCAATTTCTCTTACAATGGCACTTAATCAAAAATCGCTATACCCATTACAGCTTACGTTATACATGGATTTTAGGGAAAAAGTGGATCTGTCTCTCTCTTTTCACATACTGCCTCTATATCCATTGTAATACCTGCGACTGGAATTTGCCAAAGCTATCGGCGGCATTGCAACTTTTAAAACTGATTGGTATTCATTCTGCTTTCTATTTTATCCTTCTTGCTCTATTCGACAAAAAATCATTTAAAAAACTTATCGCGCTACGTACCGAATAAAGAGAAAAACACCAAAAACGACTCTAGTTTAGAGCAAACCCAATTCCATTTTTCCTTCTTCTGAAATACGCTCCTGCGACCAAGGAGGATCCCAAACAAGTTCGATATTAACCGATGCAACTCCATCCAAAAACTCAATGGCTTCCTGGATCGATTGAAAAATGTAAGGAGCCATAGGACAAGAGGGTGAAGTAAGCGTCATCTTAATGATAACATCGAAACCTTTCTCGGAAGCAGGCGTAAGCTGAACGTCATAAACTAAGCCTAAATTAACAATATCTAAACGAACTTCGGGATCTTGAACCGTACGAAGCGCATCCCAAATCTGTTCCTTTAAGCGATCATTTACATCAAGATTCATACTCTTGTTCCAAAGGCAAATATCCCAAAAAGCCATCAAAATAGACCTGTTTAGCTTGATCGAATGAAAGGCCTCGAGACCTTAAATAAAACAAAATTTCTTCTGGTATCGGCTGCGTTGCTGTACCATGAGAAGCTTCTATTTTTCGATTGAAAACATGCAAGTTAGGCAAAGAAATAACGCGAGAATCAGCATCTAACACATGATTTAGATTCCGTTGATGGGCTACCGCTTCTTCCGCCTCTTTTTGAACATACACATTTCCTATAAACTGCAACTTACTTGCTTGTTCCAAAACCGATTTAACACAGCAATTAGATTGTGTTTGAGGTGCCAAATGATCAATTTCAATAGAAAGCTTGCGCTCACCCTTATTTAAGTACAAACCCTCTTGCCAATCAACTGCGGCCTTGGGTTCTAATAAACGAATTGAAATGGATTCTTCGGAAGGATCACTCGAATTTATTCGTGTAAAATGCTTAAGTGTAGCAGCTTGATGAAGCGAAAATTGCAAATTTTTAGTACTTTCAGTCCCTATATGTTGCACATAAGCTTGGGGCAATAATCGGTATCCAACTTTATTATTTACTTCAAACAATTGAATTTGGCTATTTTGCCCAAAAATCACATGGAACGCTTCAATGGCCTCAAATTGAATCCATGAAGTAATTTTCTGGTTATCTAAAAAGGTAAAACAAGGTAATCCTTCCTTTTCTGACCAAAAACCATATGGCGTTTCCTCGTAGAGCTGGATTGTTTCTACTTTATCCAATCGCATTTTCTACCTCCATATCGATCAAACGCTTCAGTTCAACACTGTATTCTAAGGGAAAAGCTTGAACAAGATCATTCACAAAACCATTTACACTTAAACTAACCGCTTCTGATCGCTTCAAGCCTCGTTGCTGCAAATAAAACAATTTCTCTTCATCTAAGGACGTAATACTCGCTTCATGCTGTACACAATGAGTATCGCCACAAACATCTACACAAGGAAAGGTTCCTGTAAGACTTTGATCATTAAGCAAAAGAGAATGACATTCGGTACTGTTTTTACAACCTTTTAAGCCTGGTTGCACATAGACTTTTCCGCGATAACCCGCCCAACCTTCATCAATTGAGATCGACTTTGAAACAATATTTGAAGTCGTTTCATCCGCTAAATGTAAAATACGTGCACCGGTATCTTGCCGTTGACCTGAATGGGCCAAAGCAATGGATAAAACCTCACCACGCGCCTTTCTGCCTTTTAATAAAATTCCTGGATATTTAACGGTCGTTTTTGAGCCAATATTGCAATCAATCCAACGGATTTCAGCATCTTCTTCCGCCCAACCACGCTTTGTAACAATATTCAAGACGTTCGAAGACCAATTTTGAACAGTAACATACTGTAATTTTGCCCCTTTTTTCGCAACTAATTCGACCACAGCAGAATGCAGATTTTGTGTATCAAAAGCGGGAGCGGTACAACCTTCCATGTACATTAATTCTGCGCCCTCATCTAAAATAATCAAGGTTCGTTCAAATTGCCCTGAACGCTCTGCATTAATCCGAAAATATGCCTGTAATGGCTGCTGAACTTTTACTCCCTTAGGAACATAAATAAAGCTTCCACCACTAAAAACGGCACTATTAAGCGCTGCAAATTTGTTGTCTTGTATCGGCACAACCTTTGAAAAATAAGGCGCAAAAATATCGTAATAACGACTTAATCCTTCTCGAGAATCTGTAAAAATGACACCTTGATCTTGCAACTGCTGGTGCATTTTGGAGTAGGCAAATTCACTATCAAATTGCGCCTCAACACCTGCTAAAAACTTGCGTTCTTTTTCTGGAATGCCTAACTTTTCAAAGGTCTCTTTAACCGCTTCAGGAACCTCTTCCCAAGTCTTTTTAGCGCGTTGCCCTTCAGCGATATAATACTGCAAATTTTGAAAATTAATGTCGTTAAGTGTTTTTGGAACCCATTTCGGCAAACTTGCTTTAGAAAAATATTCTAAGGCTTTTAGGCGAAAATTTAAAAGTGCTTCCGATTCTCCTTTTACAGAAGAAATATAACGGATTGTATCTGCATTGAGCCCAAATCCTGCGTTTAATGCATAATCCGTTTTTGTGACACCAACCTCGCTCATTCCCACTGATATCCTTGTTGCTCAATTTTATCTAAAAATGTG
>CAZIZB010000012.1:0-11541 GCA_964543635.1 uncultured Opitutales bacterium
GACTTTTGCAGGACGTCTATTGTTTTTCTTGTTTTCAAAATTTACAAAAAAAACTGGACGGAATAGGGGCGGTGTGTTTTGAATAATAAGGGTATGGTGTTGATGGAAAAGACGTATCGTCCAGAAGAGATTGAGAAAAAGTGGAATGCTTGTTGGCAAGAAGCTCGTTGTTTTGAGGCGAAAGATGATGGTCGGCCAACGTTTACGGTTTTTATGCCACCGCCGAATGTTACAGGTATTCTCCACATGGGCCATACGCTGAATAATTCCATACAAGATGTTTTGTGTCGTTGGGCGCGGATTCAAGGGAAGGATGTACTTTGGATTCCCGGAACGGATCATGCGGGTATTGCAACTCAAAGTAAGGTTGAAAGGGTTTTGAAAAAGGAAGGGCTCAGACGTCAAGAAATGGGCCGTGAAGCGTTTATTCAGCGCGTGCAAGCTTGGCGTGAAGAGCATGGTACGATTATTTTTGATCAATTGAAGCGTTTAGGTGTTTCTTGTGATTGGTCACATGCTACGTATACGCTGGATCCAGAGTATTCACGTGGTGTCTTGCAAGCCTTTGTTGATTTATATGAACGCGGCTATATTTATAAAGGTAAACGTTTGGTGAATTGGTGTCCGGTTTCGCAAACGGCTCTCAGTGACGAAGAAGTCATTATGAAGCAAACACCGGCTTTTTTATACACCTTTCGTTATCCAATTGTTGAAAAGCCAGGCCAGTTTTTGGAAATAGCAACCACTCGTCCGGAAACCATTATGGGAGATGTTGCACTTGCAGTTCATCCGGAAGATCCACGTTACAAAGATTTAATTGGTTTGCATGCTCAGTGTCCGTTTGCGGATCGACAGATTCCGATTATTGGCGATAGTGTTGTTGAGCAGGATTTTGGAACAGGTGCCTTGAAGATTACTCCAGCGCATGATCCTATCGATTTTGCCGTTGGCCAACGCCACCAATTACCTTTTATTGAGGTGTTAGATGCGCGCGGAATCGTGAATGAGCTAGGGGCATCGTTTGCAGGTCTCGATCGTTTTAAAGCTCGTGAAGCTGTTGTAGAAGCTTTAAAAGAGAAGAATTTACTGGTTTCCGTAAAACCTTACGATCATGCCGTTGGCTACTCAGAGCGTGCCGATGTACCGATTGAGCCACGTTTGTCCGAGCAATGGTTTGTGCGTTATCCTAAGGTTGAAGAAGCGAAAAAAGTTGCCGAACAAGCTTTGGTTAAGTTCTGGCCGCAGCGTTGGATTAAAACCTATTTACATTGGCTCGATAATATTCAAGATTGGTGTATTAGTCGGCAATTGTGGTGGGGACATCGTATTCCTGTTTGGTATCATAAGACGAATGGTTCGATTCATGTTTCTGTGGATGGCCCTCAGGATCCTGAAAATTGGGAACAGGATCCAGATGTTTTAGATACCTGGTTTTCGTCGTGGTTGTGGCCTATAGGTACCTTGAATGGGCGTGATGAGAATGCCGAAAATAAAGCATTTTTTAATCGCTTTTTTCCAAGCAATACACTTGTTTCGGGTCCAGATATTCTGTTTTTCTGGATTACACGCATGATTATTGCGTCTTTAGAATTTTTGGAAGATCGGCCTTTGGAGGAACGTGTACCCTTTAAAAACGTTTATCTAACCGGAATTGTACGCGATGCTCAGGGACGTAAAATGTCGAAAAGTTTAGGTAATTCGCCAGATCCGCTCGATTTAATCAAAGATTATGGTGCAGATGGTGTCCGTTTGGGCCTTCTTTCGATCGCACCCCAAGGGCAAGATATCCGTTTTGATGAACGGTTTTTGACGCAAGGACGAAATTTTTGTACGAAATTGTGGAATGCGTGTCGTTTTCGGCAGATGCAAGGCGAGACGATAGCTTACACGTCTTTAGAGGATTATTGGAAGGCTTTGGAAGGAAAATCGTTGTCGTTATACGATTGCCATTTGTTGAAGCATTTGTGCGAAACGATGGAGAGTTTCCAAAGCTTTTTGGAGAAATACGAATTTAATGCGGCCATTAAACTCCTTCAGCAATGCTTTAAGGGCGTATTTTGTGATTGGTATTTGGAGGTACAAAAGCATCAAGAGGCGCAGTGTTTAACGATTCAGGACTTGTTCTTGCGGCAAATTTTGGTTATGTTATCGCCGTATGCTCCTTATATTACAGAAGAATTGTGGGGGCAGTTGCAATTAGGTGAAGGCTGGATTCAGCAAGCTGGTTGGGACGTAGAAGCCTTTAAGGCAAAGGTTCATAACTTGATTGCTTGTTATTCCGAAGTGGCGCTTGAAGAAGTTGAACGTTTGCGGACTTTGGTAGGAGAATTGCGAGGATTGAAGGCTGAAAACGGCTTAAGTGCCAACAAGAATGTTGAAATGAGTGTCCTTTTGCAAAAGACATATGAGGAGGCTTTTGAGCACCATCACGAGCTTATTATGCGCTTAGTCGGGTTACGAAACCTGGAAAAGGTTCAGGAACAGCCGGAACATGCCGCAAAAGTAGTTACGCATTGGGGAACGTTTGCGCTTGTTTTGGAGCAAAAAGAACTTTCTCAAGAGGAAAAACAACAGTGGCTTGCGGAATTGGAGCGTCTTAAGCAGCATATTGCTTCTGCCGAACAGAAGTTAAAGAATGAGCGTTTTATGGCAAGTGCACCGGCTCCCGTTATTGATGGTGTGCGGAAATTACTGCAAGAAAATCAGCAAAAAAAGCAAAGTTTGGAAGAATTACTTAAAAAGTGTGTTTTTTAGCTTCAAAAACTTTTAAAATGTGTTACTTTTAAAGTGACGGAATTTTTTTATGTTGAATTTGTCTGAGCGCATTGTGATTACGGGTGTTGGATTAACGGCTCCAAATGGAAATTCTTTGGTCGAGTTTCGTAAGCATCTTTTGGAGGGATATGCACGTATTCAGCGGATTGATATGCGTTATATGGGGCTTGTTTTAGCGGGTGTTTGTACCTTTAATGCTACCGAATATCAGACAAAGAAGGAATTGCGTACAGGAACGCGTGCCGGAAGTATCGGTATCTATTGTGCCCACAAAGCCATTGAGTCGAGCGGTTTTGATTTAGCTAATGCTGATAAGAGTCGTATTGGGATTTATGTAGGAATTACCGAGCACGGAAATGTAGAAACCGAAAATGAGGTTTATCAAATCTCGAAGTTTGGTTATGATACGCGTTACTGGAATCATCACCATAATCCGCGTACAGTTGCTAATAATCCAGCAGGCGAGGTCTCGATTAATTTAGGTATTACGGGACCTCATTACACCTTAGGTGGTGCTTGTGCAGGTGGCAACTTGGGGCTTATCCAAGGTGTGCAGATGTTACGCTTGGGCGAAGTAGATATGGCGCTTGTTGGCGGTGTCAGTGAAAGTATCCATACCTTTGGTATTTTTGCTGGATTTAAAAATCAAGGTGCTTTGGCCGAATGTGAAGATCCTAACAAGGCAAGTCGGCCGTTTGATAAGTCTCGTAATGGGATTGTTATTAGCGAAGGCGGTTGTTTCTTTACTTTAGAAAGATTGGATGCGGCGCTTGCTCGAGGTGCAAAGATTTATGGAGAAGTGGTTGGTTATGGTATTAATTCGGATGCAGAGAGTGCCGTTTTGCCTTGTAGCCAACGACAAGTTGAATGTGTTCAATTGGCCTTAAATAAGGCAGGCTTGAAGCCACAAGATATTGATATTGTCAATACACATGCGACGTCTACGGTTTTGGGGGATATTAAAGAATGTCAGGCATTGCACGAGGTTTTTAAGGATTCACCCGATACGTATTTCAATAATACAAAAAGCTTTATTGGTCATGCCATGGGAGCTGCTGGCTCTTTGGAATTGGCAGGCAATTTACCTGCATTTGAAGATCATTACGTACATCCAACGATTAATGTGGATGAACTGGATCCAGAATGCGCACTTAACAATTTGGTTCTTAATCAGCCTAAACATTTAGACAAAGTAGATACGATTCTTAACAATTCTTTTGGAATGCTCGGAATTAATTCAGTTGTTATTGTACGGCGTTATGAACCTTCACAACCAATCACGTAATACAATGGAAAAATCAGAGGTTCGTAAAATAATTGTAGATATTATTGCTGAAATCGCTCCAGATGAGGATTTAAGTAATTTAAAGGATGATGTGCGTTTGCGCGATCAATTGGAGTTGGATTCCATGGATTTTTTGGATATTGTTATGGAGTTGAGAAAGCAGTACAATATTGAAGTTCCTGAAGCAGATTATCCACATTTGGAATCGCTTCAATCCTGTGTTGAGTATTTGCATCCAAAATTTAATAAGTAAGTTTTAGGCTATTTTTGTAGCTAAAATTAGGTGAAAATTTCGGTAAAAAAGCGTTGTTTTATTTATTGTTATCGGCTGCTTTTTTTACCGATTTTTGCTGTTTTATTGCCCTATTATCTTTGTCGCATGTGGAAAAGAGGGGGTTACGGACCTCGTTTTTTACATCGTTTTGGTTTTGTTCCTAAAAATAAGTCATTGACTCAAAAAACGATTTGGTTACAAGCTGTTAGCGTGGGTGAGATGGAGGCATTGCAGCCTTTGTTGGAGGCATTAAAAGCGAATGGGGTAGGGGTTTATTTGACGACGACAACCTCTACTGGTTTTCAGGTTGCTCAAAATAAGTATAAAAATTTAGTCAACACGATAGCTTATTTCCCTTTGGATTTTTGTCTATTTTCCTGGATTGCTTGGCGGAGGATTCGTCCTCAATACGCATTTTTGATGGAATCAGAATTATGGCCGGAGCATCTTTGGCAAGCCTATCGGAATAAAATTCCGGTTTTCCTTTTGAATGGGCGTTGTTCGGATAAAACCTTTGCGCGCTATTCTCGTTTTAAAACGATTTCTGGTATTTTATTTAGTTTTATTCATAAAATTTATGCAGCGAGTGATTTAGATGGGCACCGTTTTCAATCCTTGACGTCGATTCCTGTTGAGACGGTTGGTAATTTAAAGGTGGATGCTGCTTTAGGTCGAATGAGGGATGATATAAACTCCATAAAGCTTTCTGATTTAGGTTCTGAATGGGAGAATGCGCTTATTTTATTGGGCGCCTCTACTTGGCCTGGAGAAGAAGAAATGCTTTTGGATGTTTTTACGGAAGCAAAGAAAATTTGTCCTCAATTGCGCCTTATTTTGGTGCCAAGGCATGCGGAACGTGCTTGTGATTTAGAAAATCTTTTATTGCCTTATAATTTTTGCTTTCGGACGCATCCCAAATTGAATTCTGAGGTTTATGTGGTAAATACGACAGGAGAATTGCGGCATTTTTTGCAATTAGCGCAATTTGTTTTTGTCGGAAAAAGTTTGGATCCTCATAGAGGTGGGCAAACGCCTATTGAAGCTGCTGCTTTGGGGAAACCGATTGTTTATGGGCCCCATATGGAGAATTTTCGAGTTGTTTGCAAACGTTTGGAGGCTTGTGGTGGTGCCGTTCGTTGTTCCGATGAGAAGGAGGTTCGTCGGCAATTGCTTCGTTGGGTTGCGGAGCCGCAGTCTGCAGAATCTTATGCAAAAGCTGCACAGCGATGGACGGTTTCTAATCGTGGTGCAACGGAACGAATACTTGCTGGGTTAAGGCAATTGGGCCTTATTTAGGATTATTTTTAGGAGTAAAGTTTTGGGCATAAAGTTTGCTTAAATGATAAGTTTATATGAAAATACAAATTAAGTTTATTGTCGGTTTATGGGTTTTGGTTGCTCAATTTTGTACAACCTTGGTACGAGGAGATCTTTTTAATTTTCCGAAAGAATCCTTGTTGACTACGCAACAACAAGAAGAGGTACGAAACGTTTTTATGGATACTATGCTGGATGCAAGTCGATCTTTTATTGTTTATTTACAAAATCCTTCATTTAAGAAGATGATTAAGACTTCTTTGGGTAATTCAGAAGTTTTGAAAACGATGTTGTTAGAGCGTTTTTTTAAGCATTCTAAGAAAAAGGATGACAAAAAAATTATTGCCGACTTGCTTGAAGGAGTAAGCAACGGGGAAGATTTTTTGGTAATTGCTGGAGATCGTAATGATGCTTTATTTAATGGTATTATCCGAGAAACCATGCGTGTATTTGCCGGAAAATATTTAAGAGAGTTGGACAATCAGGAAGCGATTTTAAATGAAATTTTTAAAGTTTTGTGGGATGGAATTACGAACAAGGAATTGGTATGTAATGTCGATATAAATTTTATAAATGCAGTAAGGGAGACTATTGGTGGTGTAGGTTTTGACATGGTCAGTTCTGCATATGAAATTTTTAACGATACCTCTGGAGATTTTTGTGATAAAATTGCTACTGTTGTGTCCCAGTTACTATGTTCGGAATTTAACAGTGCAGTAGATGGTAATGCGTGTTGTAGTTGTTTACAAACAACTTGGGGGATTACTAAAAAGGCATTTAAAAAGGTGCTTCCGGTACTTCCAACGCTTCTACAGGTTGCATTATTGATAGCTAAAGAAGTCATTTAAAAAAATTTAAAAAAGTGCTTGCATAAAAAATTTTATGCTTCACTATGAATAATGTTGGTTATGTCCCCTTCGTCTAGTCGGTCAGGACACCGGGTTTTCATCCCGACAACAGGAGTTCGAATCTCCTAGGGGACGCCAAAAGCATTTTTTATTTTTTCATAGCAGTAAGCCTCGTTAAGGGGTTTATTTGTTTTTTAGGGAATGGTTTCTTTATAAAAGTGTAAAAAATGCTTGCAATTATTTGGACAGCATAGTTCTATTATTATGTTATAAATTTTATTAACTATTGCAAAATTAGCATATGAAAGCGGTCATTAAAACACAAGGTCGGCAATTTACGGTCCAAGCCGGAGATATTTTGAAAGTAAATCGGTACCAAGGAACCGAAGCAGGTAGCGTTTTGGATATTAAAGATGTCCTTATGTTTGAAGATGAATCAGGTGTTCGTTTTGGCAATCCTGTTCTTGAAAATGCGGTTGTTCGTGTTAAGGTTTTAGAAAATAAGCGCGACAAGAAGGTTTTGGTGTTAAAGCATCGTCGTCGTGGTGGTTTTCAACGCAAACAAGGCCATCGTCAAGAATTGTCCGTCATTAAGGTAGAAGCAATAGAAGTTAAATAAGGAAGTTTGAAAAATGGCTCATCATAGTGCACAAGGTTCATCGAGAAACGGAAGAGACAGTAAGTGTAAGAATTTAGGCGTAAAGCGTTACAGTGGAGAAAAGGTTTTAGCTGGAACGATTCTTATGCGTCAACGTGGAACAAAGTATCATCCAGGAAAGAACGTTGGTTTGGGACGTGATTTTACCTTGTTTTCCTTGATCGACGGTGTTGTTGCTTGGGATAAAGTACATCGTCGTGTTTCCGTAAATGCTCAATAAGTTTTATTGCTTACTTAAAGTTTTTCTTTAGATGAAAAATCTCTCGAGGGAGGATGCTTTTTTAATTTTAAATGCACTTCCTCGTGTAGGTTGGGTGACCTTCCAAAAGTTACTTAAGTTTTTTAGCGGTGATCCTATTGCTATTTTTGGTGCTAACGAAAAGGATTTGGAAGCATCAGGAATTTCTGCAACCGTTTGTAAAAACCTTCTTCAGTGGCGTTCTTTGTTCGATTTTGAAAAGGAAAAACGAAATTTAGAACGTATGGGGGCTCAATTTATTTCTTTTGAGCATCCTGATTATCCTCCTTTATTAAAAACGATTTACGATCCTCCGATAGGGTTGTATTATTTAGGAAAATTGCGGCCGGCTACAAACACGATCGCGATTGTTGGAAGTCGTTACGCAAGTGTTTATGGCTTGCAGCTGGCAGAGCGTTTCGGAAGTGAGTTGGCGGAACGTGGTTGGTGTGTGGTAAGCGGTTTTGCCCGTGGGATTGATACGGCGGCACATCGAGGTGTTTTGCGGGTTCAGGGAGAGACGGCTGGGGTTTTGGGCTGTTCAATTGATCGAATTTATCCGCCTGAAAACGCTGCTCTTTATAATCAATTAAAGGAAGAAGGCTGTTTAATTTCGGAATTTCCTTTGGGCTCTCGGGCAGATCGCATGACCTTTCCGCGACGCAATCGTATTTTGTCAGGAATGAGTCAAGCGACTTTGGTTGTGGAGTCGGATTTAAAGGGGGGTAGTTTGTTGACAGCTAATTTCGCGACGGAGCAAAATCGACAAGTGTTTGCGGTTCCGGGCCGTATTGATTCGGAAATGAGCCGTGGATGCCATCAATTGATTCGCAATGGGGCGACGCTTGTGACGTGTGTGGAGGATATTGTTGAGGATTTAAAGACGGCTTTACCGCTTGATTTGAGGCTTGATTTTGAACCCAAGATGCAAGCGTTGCAGCGAGAGAACACGCCAGAGCTTTACGGGCTTGAATTGCAAGTTTACGAATGTATTCGTGCTAAAAATCCGTTGAGTAGTTCTGCGATTTGTGAAAGCTGCAATTTGTCGGCGGAAGTCGTGCAGCAAGTTTTATTTGCTTTGGAATTGAATCGGTGGATTGTGCGCCGAAATGATGGTTTGTATGAGGTGTGAATGATGTTAGACGTTTTTACCTGTGGTCCTTATGGTACGCAAGTTTACTTGATCTTGCAGGAAAAAGAGAAGGTGGCTGTTCTTATTGATGCGGCTCCCGATAGCTTTTCAAAATTAGAATCGAAAGTAAAAGGTTATACGATACATTTGTTTTTAACGCATGGACATTGGGATCATATTGGTGATGCACATTTGTTTAAAGAGAAGTTGTCGGCAAAAATCTACTTTCCTGAAGCCGATGCTTACTGGTTAGATCCAGATCATCAGCGGCTTATTATGCCACCGTCTTATACTTTTATATCTTTTAAGCCGGATGTTTATTTAAAAGAAGAAACAGAGTTTCAATTCGGTGGTTTAAAACTGAAAATAATACCTATCCCTGGACATACAGAGGGTCAAATCGGTATTTATGATGAGGCCAATGGACGTATTTTTGTAGGAGATACTTTGTTTAGAAACGGTTTTGGAAGGACGGATTTGTACGGCGGAAGCTCAAAAATACTACGCCACTCACTTCAAAAATTATTTCAAGCTCTACCGCTTAATACCCTTGTTTATCCTGGTCATGGACCATGGACAACCTTAGCCCAAGAACGTTCGAATTTTCGTTTTTTGAATTGAGAGATTTTTTATAAAAAATCCCTCAAACTCCCTTAAAACGTTTGCTCATTACGTAATAAGTTGGGGTTACTCGCCCCAAGCCCTCGGCAGGAGTAGTCCTCCTGCACCGGCATTTCTTCTTCATGCTTTGCAATACTATTGCAATTCATGAAGAAGGAGCAAAAGTTTTTGAAGGTGGTTAGAAGGAAACTTTTTACAAAAAGTTTCCTCCTAAGTAAAAATCTGTTGTGGAATAAAAAAAGTAGTTGCAAAAAGAAATCAGATGTTATACAATTAACCTATGTATATGAAAAAAGGATTACAAAAAAAGATTCTCGGTTTTACACTTGTTGAAATTATGATCGTTGTAACGATTATCGGTATTTTGGCGTCTCTCGCCGTGCCAGCGTTCCAAAGAGCACGTTGGAAAGCATTAGAAACATCTATTAGAAATAATCTGCGCCAAATCTGGGGTGCTGCTCAGCAGTATATGCTTGAAAATGGGGTAAGTGAAATTACAGCAGCAGATTATACAAAGATTTTTACATGGAAAGCTAAGACTACAGGAACTACAGACACTTCAAGTGAAGAAAATCCTGGTTACACAAGTGTGATTCAACAAATTTCAGAAGAAGATTATAGTAAGATAGGAGTTTATACATCCGGAAATGGAGGAGAAGGTGATGGAGAATTAAGTATTGAATCCTATACTACGGATGAAGGCGAATCTGATGGTTTTTCTGGTAGTGGTATGTCAATAACCGAAGATACTCAGGGTTTAATTATAAAATCAGGATCACGTTACGTAAAACTTCGTTTGTAATCTAAAGAGAATTTTTATAGAAAGAAAAAGGAGAAGGCATTCTCCTTTTGGTTGTTTTTTGTGGGGTGGTTTTTTACCCTTTATTCTTCTAGGTTATATAAGCGCTGGAAGGTTTTTTACTTGGATTAGGTGGAGATTATTAAATTAAAAAAGTGTAAATGCCGTTTTCCACTCGACAAGTAATGTATAAATACAGTATAAGTAATGTATGAAAGCCTTGCAAATGTCCGTAAATCTGAAGCCCAATTTATTTGAGTGGATAAAAATGAAAGCAAAACAAAAACAATTATCGTACTCAGGTTATGTGGCTCGACTGATAGAAAAAGATATGGAAGAAAATTTCGTAATTACCAAGGCGGAAGCCGACCGTATTTCTCAAAAAACGCTAGCGGATCCTAATAATAAAACTTACGATAATTTAGATGAATTTTTTAAAGATTTAGATCATGAGATTAAAAAGATCTGATGAATTTGTTGAACAATTATCCTGGTTGTTAAAAAATTCGCCAGCGCTTTATAAAAAAGTAAAGCGTATTATAGAAAATATTGTTACGGATCGTACTTTTATTTTTAATAAAAGCGAAAAATTAAAATATGCCCCTAACCGATACTCCGCAAGAATTGATCGCAAAAATCGCTTATTTATGATCGGTTTGATGATTTAATTGTGTTAATCTCCTGTCGCGGCCACTATGATGATAAGTAATTGGGAAAAGTTGTTGTGCGCAATAAAACTCCGAAAAAAGTTGAAACGTTGGCAAGCAAGCTAAATTTGCCTGGAGGGTTGTGTAGACGGAGAATGCATTCTCCTTTTTGTTGTTTTTTGTGGGGTGGTTTTTTACCCTTTATTTTTCTAGGTTATATAAGCGCTGGAAGGTTTTTTAATGAATTTTCATATTGACTTTATAATATAATTATATTTTTATTATATTATATTATGACAACCGTACAATTATGCATTACAGTAAGACCTTGTGTTAAAGAATTTGTAAAACGTGAAGCAAAAAAAAGGCAATTAAGTGTTAGTCGTTATATTGAAAGCAAAATATATAACGATGAGGAAAACAATGTTTATCCAATAGAAGAACTTAATACTGTAAGTGAACAGTTAGACAGGGAAATTGCTAGCGGTAAGGCTAAATCCTACGATAATGTTGATGAAATGATTAATGATTTAAATTTATGATCATAAACTTTGGAAGTGTATTCAAAAAAGATTTTATCAAAGCAAAACAAGCTGGCTTTACAAACAAAATAGAAAATCTTTTACATGTTATAAAAAAGATCCTTATCAAACACCTCCGCCTTATGAAAAGCTTGTTGGGCACCCATCAAGATATTCTAGAAGAATCAATGTGCAACATAGATTGGTTTATGAAATTAAAGGTGATACAATCAGGTTTCTTAAGTGTTGGGGACATTATGAATAACAAATATTGCTTATAAAAAGACTTCTAAACTGATTTTGTATAAATTTACTAATGTTAGAGTGCATGGAAACAAAAAACGATATTGTTATTTATAAAGAAGAAAATGGTAAAATTAGCATCAATGCTCGGTTTCAGCAGGAAACAATCTGGTTGACGCAAAA
>CAZIZB010000013.1:0-11376 GCA_964543635.1 uncultured Opitutales bacterium
GGAGAGTGATTTTTGCAACGAGAAGGCATTTGATTTGACTTTAGAGGTGATCTGTTTATAATCATTACTGTAGGTTTATGAAGAATAAAGCAAGAGGGTTTTCGGTATTGGAAGTTTTGATTTCTGCAGGCATTTTTACAATTGTTATTTTAGGGATCTCTCAAACCGTCCTCTTAATGCATCGTTATGCGCGCGGAAATCTTTGCCAAATGCAGGCCCATTTGCTCGCCACAAGCTACTTCGAACAGCTTCTTTGCCATACCCATCCCTTGGAATTAAATGGCAAAACAGGCAGTGTATCGTTATTGGATTTAGAAAAACCAACAACCACACACGCCTTTGAGTTTAATGTAAAAACGACAACAAGTACGACGCAAGCGGATCCTAAAATTAATAGTTTCGATCTGTCTTTGATCGAAGGTGAAGATACAATGACTGTCTACCTCCAAGTACAAGTGGAAGAATCTCCGATGTATGATTATGACGAGAAAGATCGTACAAAAATAAACCCTCCAGAAGGCTTTCAATCGCTGCGTATGAAGTACTGGTGGACTAGTCCTTTTGCAACAGGAACAGATTTAGCAGACTTACCTAATTCTGAATTATATGCTATTCGTCCTATCTTACCGGATGAGGCCGATTATGAAGGCTAAAATTGGGTTAAAAAGCGGATATCGTTCTGATAAAATCTGCGAATATCTTCAATGCCGTAAAGCAACATCGCCAAACGTTCAACCCCAAAACCAAAGGCAAATCCTTGCCATTCGTCAGGATTAAGCCCTGCATTACTCAAAACATTCCGGTTAACCATACCACATCCCCAAACTTCAATCCAAGTATCCTTGAATTTTCCAAGTTTTGGAACAAAAATATCCATCTCAAAACTCGGTTCGGTAAATGGGAAATAGCTTGGGCGCATACGCGTTTTAAAGGCTTTACCAAAGAACTTTTGGACAAAATAATCTAAAGTTCCCTTTAAATCAACAATCGAGGTTTTTTTGTCAATGCACAAACCTTCAATTTGGTGAAAATTGAAATTATGGGTAGCATCAACTGTATCGCGACGGAAAACCCGGCCTGGCGAAATCACCTTAAACGGCGGTGTATGTTTCGCCAATGTTCGAATTTGAACGGTCGATGTCTGCGTACGCAATAAATATAGCTCATCTTCTTTTTGTGAAGTTGTGCCAATAGACTTCCCTTCTTCAAAGAAAAACGTGTCTTGCGTAGCTCTCGCAGGATGATGTTTGGGTACATTTAATGCAGCAAAACAGAACCATTCTGTTTCGATTTCTGGCCCCTCTGCTACGGCATATCCTAATTGCTTGAAAATCGACAAAATGCGCCGTCTTGTTTGTGTAAGCGGATGCAAAGACCTTGCTTGCGGATAAGGACCTTCTAAACTAGGATCGATGGGATCCCCTAACTTCTTAAGGCGTTCTTGGGTTTGTAGCTCGTTTTGCTTTTGGCTCAATAAGGCTTCTATGGCTGCCTTAACACCATTAATTTCTTTACCCGATTGAATTTTTTCCTCTAAAGGCAAATTCTTTAAATTTTTTAATGACGCAATTAACGTGCTCTTAGGGCCCAAGAACTGCGTCTTTACTTCTTGTAGGGCAACTACACTCTTACAACTTTGAATAGCGGCCAAAGCCTCTGATTTTAACGTTTCAAAGGTAGTTGCCATAAAGAGAACTTATGAAACTAAAGTTTTCAAAACTTGTTCAACAAGCTGATTGAAGGCGGCTTCATTATGAATCGCCAATTCACTCAATTGCTTACGATCAAGCTCTATGTTTAACTTCTTTAAGCCATTGATGAAGCGGCTGTAAGAAATACCGGCTGTACGGCAAGCAGCATTAATACGCACAATCCATAATTGACGGAATTCGGACTTCTTTTTGCGGCGATCACGAAAAGCGAAGGCACCTGCACGCCAAAAAGCGTCGTGTGCATAACGGTACAAACGCGACTTGTTACCAAAATAACCACGTGTCTGCTTGAGAATGCGTTTACGACGTTGTCTTGTTGCGACTCCATTTGTTACTCTTGTCATAATTTTTCTTCTATCTTTTAGGCCGATGTAAGGTCGTCGTTAAAAATACCTTACCTCTAGCAATTAATCTTGTGTTTAAAAATTCACGAAAGGCATAGCCTCTTTAACCGTATGCGACAAAGCTGTACTATCTAAGCATCTGTCACTACCGGCTCTGCGCAAACGCACAGGAGATTTGTGTCGCAAAAAATGGCGATAACCAGGCTTGCGAAACACGACTTTGCCTGTTCCTGTAATTTTAAACTTTTTAGCAATCGATTTTCTAGTCTTTTGCATGCATTCTAATGAACAGATTTTATCCCTTTTTGTAAAGCTAATTTTTTACGTTTTTCACGAACCGTTTTTTGCGGCAATACAAAACGAAAAGGATTAAAGGTTAAAATCCATTGTGGATTTTCGAAAGTTCCTTGCACAGAGGCCGCAAAGCCCTTAGAAATAGGTTGAAATAGCTGGAAAAGTTGCTTCATAATGGGCAATTTCAACTGTTGATAATCTAAGAAAGAAAAATGTACTTTAGCATTTAATTCGCTTGTATCGAGATGTAATTCTCCAGAAACGTTGGCGCGAGTACTAGGACCTGAAAGAACTGCATTTTGTGTTGAAATCTGCTTTTCTGTAAAGGTAAAGTCGGAAATTAAGCAATCTAATTCGATCGTAGGTTTCCATTTAAACTGCTTTGAAAACAGATGTTGTAGGGGGCCTAACAAATGGATTTGTGAAAGCTGTGGATTGTCAAAACGTACCCAACCTTTCCCCGATACATGTAATTCTTTTTCCAGGTCCCCATTCCCTTCTAGGGTTAAATCTAACGTTCCCATATAAGCTGAACGATTTTTTTCCGGAATAGCGTTATTCCAATTTCTTAGAAGCGGATGTTGCAATAAAAACTCTGTTTGTAAATGGTCGGCCTTTAGCTCAAAATCAAATTGCTTTTGAAGGCAAGTATAACGCCCTTTAAAAGGTGCCTTATCGCCTACCATCCCCTGGGCAGATTCGATAGAAAAGCCTTTTGGTGTCCAATGATAACAAAATTTTAAATCTTGCAGCGGAAAATGATATAAGGTGGTTTGTGGAATAGCTACAGTAAGATTCAAGGTTTCTTGAGGATCTGCTTCCGAGTAAAGTTTGCCATTAAAATCAGCTTGAACAAGTGAATTTTCCTGAAAAAAATCAGCAATTTTATTACAGTAAGGTTGTTCAATAAAATCATTAATGAGATTTTTCCACGTGTTTATGTAAAAATTACCAAACCCCTTAAATTTCCAAAATTCTTCCCCAGTTTTCTCACAATTATAAGGCCAGTGAATCGTACAATTTCCTTCACCTTCTTGTGTCTTCAAATTTTTGATATCCAACAGACAATACCCTGGACAATACCCAAAGACAAGATTTAAGGCTTTTACATCAGAGGTTTTATGTTTGAAATCATCTGCAGAAACATTACCGTATAGTACGTTTTTATTCGAATCTTTGTTCCAGTGAATGGTGAAGTTGGTTTGCGGAAAGTTCTTATGAAACTCGAAGTTTTCAAAAAAAGGTCGCCACCAGTTAGGCAAAAAATCCTTTAATGGGTAGGTTAAATTAGGCGATAGACAACCATCGATCCACAAAAAACCTTTGCTGCTTGCCAATCTGTTCCTTATACGACACTTAAGCCATTGCTCTTTTCCATAAAATTGTAACTGTCCTAAAAATTGCCGTCCTTTCTGATAATGACCATAAGCTTGAGCTGAAGAAAATCTTTCGCCATCTATCAAAAAATCGCGAGTATATGCCGTTGCTCCAAAAGCATTTCTTGTTCCATGTAATGAGAAAAATAAGTTCTTATCTAAATTAATCCTATAGGGAATCAGATTGATTTTTGCGATTTCAGAAAAATACGGAGTTATCCAACCTTTACACGAAAAAATCTTAAAATCTCGAGAAATCGGATTAAAAGTACCTTTCCCAGCAAAGTTCAAATCGGAAGAATTTCCTGCAAAGGTTACAAAATTATGGTTTCTAACAACAAAATCTTTAGCTTGAAAAAATAAGGAAAGATTTTGGAGGTTACCTGCACTCAAATTACCTAAAAAACAACCATTTTCCCAATGTGAAAAGTCATTTCTTGTTGACTGAGCTTTCAGAAAAACATGAGAGAGAGATGCTTTCTTGTGCCAAATCTCATTTGCCCATAATTTTAAATTTTCCTTTCGATTTAATGGCCACGAAAAACAAAAATCGGCCATTTGTATATCCCCGCCCTGTAAACCTTTACCTGCTCCGTAAATCTTTGCAGATTGTTTGGAGGAAGTCGCAAGATTTAAACTTAAATGCTCTATATTGGGAAGCTTTGCAGTTGAAGATTTCCGAAAATGTTTAGTTATTTCAGAAATTTTTACACAATTTAAGCAAGAAATTTGTATGTTTTTTATCGTATCATTCTTCAAATTTAGAAAGCCACGTATTTTTCCAAATCGTCCATAAAGACGGCCATTAATGGCATAGAAACGTTCTCCCTGATAAGACAACTGGCCATCTTCAATGCAATATTGGAGTTCTCCAAATAGCGATTTCCAGCGTATTTTTAAATGTTTACATGAAAAATTTTTATAATTAAAACCTGAAAATAATAGACAGCGTGATTTTATCTGTATTTTTTGCACATTAAGCTGTAGACGAAGGTTTAACTTATCTAAAAGGCTTTGTGGAAGCTCGCAATCGAATTCGCAAACAGTCAACACACTTATGCCAACAATAAGCAAAATCCATTGTAAGGCTAAAAACTTTCTCATAAATCCCTAGAATTCCAGATAGAGGACATTTTATCCCAATAAGGTTTATGTGTTATTTGGAAAAGAGTATCGATCCAATCTTGTGATAAGGAAAAGGTTTGATCATCATAATGTCCTGATTGAAAATCTCCATTGAGACGTTCCCAAAAGCATAATTCATAAGACCGTTTTTCTTGTGTAGACGTTTGTGTTGTAAAGATAATGCGTTGCGGATTTCTGGGTACGATATGAAAATCTACAGGAGTCTTCAACCATTTTTTAGCTTGTAAAAACCGCAAGGTCTGCAACTGTTTCGCACTAAAATGAGGTTGTACGGTAACATTTTCCCCATTTTCTTTTATCCATTCGATAGCAATTAATTTTTCATCTTTTTCCCATTGCCATAAGGTTTTTTCTTGAAACTGTTCTGCCGTTAATTCGGCTAAATCAGATGCGACTAATGTTAATTGGAACCAAGCAGCATCGTTTTCTAACTGTAAGAAATAAGTATGGTCTTGGTAATAAAAATTACAATGATATGGCTTATTGTCAGCTGTTACGATTAACTTAAAAGATGTATAAGTTTCTAACGAAGGCAATTCATTGGGTGTCAAAAACTTTTCAACATACAAACTATTAATAAGACGAATAAAGCGTTTAATTGCCTTTGGCGCTGCTTTTTGCGCTTGAACAAAACTATCATTTGCGCTTTCAATTACTTCCCATTTTCCTCCTGAAATGGCTTGCAAGGTAATACCCAAAGCATCACGTTGATAAGTGATTTTGTTGATAGCATCGAGCTTGAAATCAAATAAATTCCTTTCTCGTAAAGTTTCTTGTGCATGTAAAAGCCGCTCTATAACGTTCGATTTGAAGACAAATAAAGGTCCCGTTTCATTCCGTTGTGCAATATACGTTTTCCCATCGGCAACATCTGAATCTGGAAGTATTTTAAAAAGGTTCGATTGTTGTTTGTCGCTTATTTTTAGATGATAGGTTTGTGTATCGGAAGCAAATTGAGGAATCCATTTTTCCAATTCTGATGGAGTTAAAAAATGTTTCAATTCCAATGTCTGCAATTGCGTACAAATCGTTTCTACATGGCTTGAATTGGCTTTAGCTTCTACGGGTGTTTTGATAAACCAATCTTGGGCTTGTTTTTGTAAATAAAGATTACTTTGAGGTGTATCAAAAGCTAAAGTTTGAATCGTCTCAAGTGTGCAAAAAAATGGCTTGCTCCATTCCTCTAATGACCGACAAAAACTCTCCATAAATTGCGGTTTTAGTACAAAAATCTTGTTAGTTTCATTTTCAAACACATAGATTTTATCATTGGATGCGTGTACTGTACTGATTTGTAATAAATAAGTATGTTCTTGGGTATTGCATTTTATTGTGCAGAATGGTGTTGTAAGTCCGTAATTTTCTAAATCTTTTTTGTCTTTTACATTAAAAGCCAAAAGTGGTTTTAAAAGAGCTAATTCTTTTAAAAATTGATCAACCGCCAACGGATTTGCTTCCCATTCTACTGGGTAGGTTAACTTCCAAAGTCGGTCTTCTTTGACAAGCTGTATATGGGTTTTGGGTTCAGAAAAGTTGAAGTCTATAGCTTGAATTTGGATGGCTTCTTGCTGTATTTTTAACTCCGGACTTATGGATATATTTTGTGGATGCGATTTAATATAAAACCAAACACTTATCCAGGCTCCATTTAGCAAAAGAAGAAAACAAGTAAGTCCTAAGCGCAACATAAATTATTCCTTTCGTAATACACTGGTCATTAACCCTATAATGAAGAAAATAAAGGGAAGAATTAAAAAATTAAGCGTTAATAATAAAAACTTTTGTTGCGATAATGTAATTTTCAGAGGTGCCTCCATTTCAACCGTAAATTGTGGCGTATGGATTTCGTTTTCTAAATACTGACAAATTTGCATAAAAAACGGCTTATTCCCTAAGGCATTAATATGGCCGTTATCAAGCCAGTCGGCACAGGCTACAAAAACACTTTTCCCAAGCGGTAGTTTTAAATTGAAATTGTTGTTTTTAACAGAAGTATATAGCGAACAAAGAATATGCGGACCTCTTATATCACGTGTAGGATTAAACGATAAGTCTTTAAAAGTTTCAGAATGTTTTGCCCAACTCGTTTCAGAAGAAAAAGCACAATGCTCACACCGATCATCCTTTTTAAGCTCTTGTAATGTTGTGGTAAGACCAAAGAGCAAACCTACATTTTTATTCACAATAGATTGCGTTAAAACATTTGGTTTGAACCTACGAACAATTAAATTACCATTCGTACTTACAAAATCTTTACTTTCATCAAGCAATAAACATCCATCACAGTATAAACCAATCGCTTCTAATAAGGGATTTAGACCATGTTCATAAATTGGATGCAATCCAACAAAAAGGTGCCCATTGCGTTTTAATAGAAATTCTTTTATAACATCACATTCTTGGGACAAAAAAGGTAGTTGTGGACCACAAATAAAGAGCGTATTGGCATCTTCAGGTAAGGTCAAACAATCGTCTATATACTTTACTTCAAAATTAAGCTGTTGAAGCAGTTGGCAAACACTTGAACCTCCACGTTCTAGATGAACATTTTTGCCATCTAATTCTCCGTGTCCTGTACACCAATAAAGGATCTTAGGAGGATTGGATAATTGCGTTAACGTTGTTAACATTGTACTTTCACCCACAAAATGTTCTTCGTGAAAAAATTCTTCTTTCGTTAAGAACTTATTGCGTTCTCCCAAAACGACCAAAACACCTTCTGTTTCTGAAAATCCATACTTTTCTTTCAACCACAAAACTTCTTGTGGCATTTTTAAGGAATGCAGAGAACGAAAAGAGAGCGATGTATTTAAGCCTATACACGCTTCCTGAAAGGTTCGCATTAAGTCTTTAAAATAAGATTCAAAGTTTGTTTCTTCTTCATGTCCATCGCTTAATAAAAAGATTTTAACAGGCTGTGAAAGAGTTTTAAGAAAAGCCTTCGTTTCTGTATGCAGTGTATGATTGCGTTTTTTTGAAAAGTCAAAACGAAGATGGCAGTGGGTCAGAGTAAGTTGTAAACCTAGTAAAAGTGTTACCAATAAAACAATTTGCACGCAACCATTGGCAATTCGAACGCGATTAAAATATTTGAAATTATCTAACAAGCTCATCGCAATAATTTATTTTCTAAAACTGTTGTTGTTAAGATAAAGAACAAAAGGCCGCCTCCTATGTGAAAAAGCAGAGGTCGAATGTCTAAACTTCCTTTACAAAGATCATCTAATTGCTGAAAACAATCCATGTAGATACCTAAATCGTTTTCCAAATAGCCAATTTCACAAAAAATTTTAATACAAACAAGGCCAATAAAGAGAAAACAAAAGCACAAAAACCCTGCTAGGGATTGCGTACGTGTTAAGCTGCTTGCAAACACACCGATACAAATAAAAAGGAAACTACTGCTACAAATAAAAATAAGGCCGCCTATCAATGGTGTCGATTGAATAAGGGGTACCGACAAATCTCCTTGTAAGTGGTAATTTGCAAAAAAAGGATAAATTAAATTAAGGCCCCATAATAAAAGGTAAAAACAATAAACCGAAAAAACTTTACTTAAAACAAGACTTCTCGTACCGATTGGGGTGGAAAGAAGACTTTCTAAAATCCCAGAACGTTGATCTTCCGACAGTGTACGCATTGTTAGTAAGGGAATGATAAACAAGCTAGGAATCCAAAAAATCTCAAAAAAACTTTGCAAACAAGGGGTTGTTGTTGGATTTTGGGCATTTAAGAACAAAATATAAAGAAAGTTAAAGCCCATAATAAAAAGAAATAATGCAGCAATAAAATAAGAACTTGCGTGTCGTTTTAGTCGATGGATTTCTTGCAAAAATAATAAATAAAAACTCTTCATGGTTGCGTTTTCTTCCAAGCAAATTGCGTCAATTTAAGGAAAAGCGATTCTAAAGTTGGTTCGTTTTTAAAAAATTGTTGTACACTGTATCCTTTTGCGAAAATCCATGCCATCAAATCTTTCTCAAAATTTGCATGATTACATTGTGTCTCTAATATAAAAGTAGACGACGATTCTTGTTTTTCTTGCTTTATACAGCGTATATCAAAAGAAGATTGTTTCAAATCTTCTAAGAAAGAATCCCAAGGATTGCCTAAAATAAGCGTATATCGTATTTGTTTAAAATAGTGTTTTCTTAAATTTTCAGAAGTACCATTTGCTACCAATTCTCCTTGATGAATGATAAGTAATTGCGAACAAGCCGCTTCAATTTCAGGCAAAATATGACTCGAGAAAATAACCGTTGCCTCACCACGTAATTGTTGCAAAAGATCACGAATCCCTAAAATTTGATGTGGATCCAAGCCAATCGTAGGTTCGTCCAATATAATCAGTTGTGGACGTCCTAATAAGGCTTCTGCGATACCTACCCTTTGTCGAAAGCCTTTAGAGAGAGTACCTATCATCTTTTTAGCTGCAGTCCGTTTAAGATCACAGCGCTCCATAACATACCCTACTGCATTGGAAACCTTTTCAATACGCTTCAATTGTGCACGAAACCGCAAAAATTCCTCCACGCGCATATCGTCTGGTAACGGGTTATTTTCGGGCATATAACCGAGGTTGGCCTTAAGCGTCTGTAGATGTGTTGTTAAGGGCATTCCGTTGATATAAACACAACCTTCTGTAGCAGGCAATAAACCGCACAAAATTCTCAAAGTCGTACTTTTCCCAGCTCCATTTGGACCTAAAAAACCAACAATCTCTCCTGGCTTTATTTCGAAATTCAATTTTCGAATAGCGGCTTTAGACCCATAAAATTTACTTAAGTTTTTTACAATAATCTCTGCCGCCATAATTACAAACACTATTAGTTTTCCAAAAATTTTCTTATGAATCAACTCTTTTTCAATGTAAAATAAACGAACGGGATAAAACGTACTAACACTATTAATCTACGTCCTAAAATTGCTAAAAAAATACCTTTACTTCAAAAATGAATTCACGTAGTGTAAATCAGAACATTAACAGTTTGCATGGATGTAACTGAAAAAATTGCTTTAAAGCATATTAATAAAGTTTTTTTATCGGAACGAGGTCCGGTTAAAGTTTTAGAAAATCTTTCTTTTTCTGTAAAAAAAGGAGAGTTTGTAGCTATTTTAGGAGCAAGTGGTTGTGGAAAATCGACACTTTTAAATCTTATTGCAGGGTTGGATTCTGCTACTTCAGGGGAAATTTTTGTTAACGAGGATGATACGAAACAACCTGAGCGTCATCGTATGATGTTGTTTCAAGAATCTGCTTTATTTCCTTGGTACAATGTAATCGAAAATGTAATGTATGGCCTTCGTTTTAAGCAAGGGTTGGATAAGTCGGCATATTACGATGTTGCACTGTATTATCTTTCCCTTGTAGGCTTAAAAAATCATGCCAATTCTCGTGTTTATCAATTGTCTGGAGGTATGAAACAGCGGGTGGCTTTAGCGCGAGCACTTGCGCCCAATCCAGAAATCTTGCTTATGGATGAGCCTTTTAGTGCGCTCGATGCCCTTACTAGTGAGCAACTTTATCGTTATGTGCAATCGATTTGGGAATCACAACAGGAAACAGTTCTATTGGTTACGCATAATGTCCGTGAGGCAGTTGTTTTAGCGCAACGTATCCTAATATTGGCGCCTCATTCTGGTAAGCTTTTAAAAGAAATAGAAGTAAATTTGCCCTATAAGCGTACTATTTACGATCCAGAGGTATTAAAAAAAGCAGATGAAATTTTTTCTATTCTGCACAATGAAACAAATTATGAACTTTCTTAAACGACCTTTCGTTCAATCTTTATTGTACTTCTTTTTAGCTGTTGTATTGTGGCAATGGATAGCAAGCTTTGAAAATTATTCGGACTTGTTCTTTCCCAAACCTATGCAAGTCGTTCATTTTTTGTGGGAAGGATTTGTAAGTAATGGTATACTTTGGTCTGCTATTGCAATTAGCTTTAAACGATTAATCATAGGATATTTATTAAGTGTTTGTGTGGGTATTCCATTGGGAATGTTTTGCTCGCATTCAAATTTTTTAAAAAATACCATTCGTAAGTTAGCTCTTGGGTTTCAAACACTTCCAAGTATTTGTTGGGTTCCGCTGACTTTGCTTTGGTTTGGACAAAGTGATACAGCAATTATCTTTGTCGTCATAATGGGATCCATATGGTCGCTCATGCTGAGTACTGAGCAAAGTGTACAACGGGTTCCTGAGATTTATATTCGTGCAGCTACTACTATGGGGGCTCGAAAATTTGTTCTTTTCCGAACCGTTGTCTTTCCGGCAATTTTACCGTCGCTTGTAGTTTCCATGAAACATAGTTGGGCTTTTGCTTGGCGTTCGCTTATGTCTGCTGAAATTTATATTAGCGCAATTAGCGGCCTTGGGCTTGGTCAACTTCTCCATTATGGACGCGAAGTTCAAGCTATGGATCAAGTTGTAAGCATTATCTTTATCCTTACACTTATAGGTTTATTTATCGAACATTACTTATTTTTGCCTATCGAGAAGCT
>CAZIZB010000014.1:0-11316 GCA_964543635.1 uncultured Opitutales bacterium
AAAAATCATATTTTTTCTTGAAAAAAGAATGCTTTTGGCGTAGATTTTTGTTATGGATGTGAGAAATTTGTGGGATGAAGCTATGAAGGTAACTACGGAAGACGTTTTGTGGGGTGAAGTGACTCACCAAGCCATGAACTGTTCTAGTATCGGCGCGCCGAAAATTCCTCAAGAATTTCTAAGAATAATGGCCTTGGTTAAGTATGCTTGTGCGAAGGCTAATGGTTCTTTGAGTTGCATTTCTCAAGAAAAAGCGGAGCTAATACAAGCGATAGCTCTGGAAATTTATCAAGGCAAATGGGCGGAAAGCTTTCCTTTAGAAATTTTTCAATCCGGGGGATGTACGCCAACCCATATGAATTTAAATGAGGTTATTTCTGGGATTGCAAAGAAGTATAAGGCTATAGATATTCATCCCAATGACGACTGTAATTATGGCCAATCGACCAATGATGTTATACCAACGACATTAAACATAGCTATTCGTGAAAGCGTAAAACAAGGTCTTTTGCCGGCATTAGAAGCCTGTAAAAAGGTTTTAGAAGGAAAAGAAAACGAGTGGAGTGACCTTGCTATTTTAGGGCGTACGCATACAATGGATGCGGTTCCAATGACTTTAGGACAAGTTTTTTCTGGGTATCGTCGGCAATTAGAAAAAAATATAGAAGGTCTTCAGAATAATTTAGGGCGCTTTCTAGAATTGCCGATAGGAGGAACTGCAGTTGGCAATGGTTTAAATAGTCATCCGGATTTCGGATCGAAAGTTATACATGTATTGAATCAAGAATTGCAGGAGAGTTATATTCTTTCAAAAAATCGTTTTGAACAGCAATCTTCACGGGACGATTATGTGTTTTTCGCAGGTTTATTGGATACTTTAGCGACGAGTTTAATTAAAATAGCCAATGATATTCGTTGGTATGGGTCAGGACCGGCCGGAGGTTTTAATGAACTTATTTTGCAGAAAACGCACGCTGGATCTTCTTGTATGCCTGGGAAAGTTAATCCCGTTGTTTGTGAAACGCTTTTGCAGGCTTGTATTTATGTCCAAAGTCATTGCGATAGTATTCGACGATGTGCAGTTATCGGGGGACAATTTCAGCTTAATACAACCTCTATGCTGCTTATTTATGCGGTTTTAGACAGTATTCGTACGCTTGCTAAATCCCTTAATTTGTTTACAAAATTTGTATTGGAAGGTCTTCAAGCAAATACTGCTAAAATTAAAGAGCATCTTACGGCTTCATGTGCACAACTAACAGCTTTAGTACCGCTTATTGGCTACGATTTTGCTGCTGAAATCGTGCAAAAAGCAAGAACAGATCGATCGAATTTGTTAAGGTTTATAAAAGAAAAACGTCCCAATTTAGGAGAAGAAACTATAAAAAAGGTTTTAAATTTAATTCAGTAGATTTTAGCCTTCCGGTAAATAACGAGCAAGGGTTTTGTTAAAAACTTCAAAGGTTTGTGGTAAAGGCATTTCTAATTTTATAGGTTTTTCATTAAAAGTAAAATGGACTTCTGTAAGCGCCAAATGAAGACCTTCCGTAATGGGCTTTGAAGATGGATTTTTAATATTTTGCTTTAACTGCTCTAGATAAACAAGATGATTGTCGGTTGTCCAAAGCGTATCGCCCAAGATATCAAAATATGAAAAGTGCGCATGGATTTGTAATTGTTGGGTCCGTAAATAATGCGTAGAACACTTAAATAGATGATAAGAGCTTAAGGTCTGGACTTTTTGAAATCTTGTTGCAGCTTTTTTTCCTTTTTTTAATGAGGGATAGGATCGTTGTTTGTGTTCATCCCATGCAATGGATAAGTCACAGGTCCATTCATCTGGACAAGGTTTATGTGGGATTCCCCATGCATAAAAAGTAAACGAAAAACCGTCAGAACCGTACAGGTTTTTTAGAAAATTACGTGCTTCTAAGGTTTTTGCTAAAAGAATAGGGCCTGCAATTTTCGTGTCCAATCCGTAAATAGAAGAAAACTTAACACCCGCCTGTTTTAGGAATTGTGTCGCTTCTGCAACCGACTTACCTGCCGGTTTATGGCAGGCAATCCAGTCGTTTGTTTCGGCAATAATGCCTTTATCCTTCCATGTTGAGGGAAGGATCGAATTCGTAATTGGTGTAGACATCTTTGACATCATCCGATTCCTCTAAACGTTCAACAAGTTTGAGCAACTTAGTGGCTAATTCAGCGTCATTAACGGGAATCGTTGTTACAGGCAAATAGACAAGTTCGGAAGAATCAGGTTCAATCTGGGCTTCTTCAAAAGCTTTTGAAACTGTATAAAAATCAGCAACCGAACTCAAAACTTCAAAGTGATCATCTTCGGTTACAACATCTTCTGCGCCAGCTTCTAAGGCAACCTCGAGTAACTTATCTTCATCAATTTTCTCTTTTGAAATGAGGAATTGCCCTTTACGTTGGAATGTAAATGCTAAGGCACCGGAATTGGCTAAATTACCGCCGCATTTTGAAAATGCACTACGAACTTCGGAAACAGCACGATTTTTATTGTCCGTGGTTACTTCGACAATAAAGCCGACGCCCCCTGGGCCATAACCTTCATAGAGGAGTTCCTCAATTTGCATTCCAGGAATCTCGCCCGTACCTTTTTGAATTGCCTTCTGAATGTTGTCATTGGGCATATTGGCCGATTTGGCTTTAGCCAATAAGGTACGCAATTGAGGGTTAAAATCTGGATTTTTACCGCCTGACTTAACCGCAAGCGTAATTTCCTTGCCAATAATACTGAAAATTTTGCCACGTTTCGCATCAACAAGCGCTTTGTGACGTTTAATTGTTGACCACTTACTATGTCCTGACATGATACTTTAAGAATGTTTAGGTGCAGGTTGATCCAATTGCGTTTTACGATTGGTCAGCCACTGTTGTAAAATAGTAAAAATATTTTGAACCGTCCAGTATAAAACGAGTGCAGCTGGAAAATTATAACAGAAAATGAGAAATATAAAAGGCATCCACATGATGATTTTTTGCTGCATGTTGTCGACAGAAGGTGTCGGCGTGATGCGCATCTGAATAAACATGGTAACCCCCATAATAAGTGGCAAAATGTTTATTGGGAATGAACCTAAGCTTGCAACGGTATCCGGAATCGACAAGTCTTGAATCCACAAGAAGGATTGAAAGCGGATTTCTGAAGAGGTGCGTAACATGTAATACAAGCCAATAAAAATAGGAATTTGAATGAAAATCGGCAAACAACCTGCTGCTGGATTGACGCGATTTTCCTTGAACAATTTCATGGTTTCCATCTGCAGTTTTTGCGGATTGTTTTTGTATTTTTCACGAATTTGTTGCAAAGGAGCTTGAATGCTGGCCATTTTCTTAGAGCTTCGTAATTGGGCTTGTGTAATAGGCCACATTAGTAACTTTATAATAAATGTTAGGATAATGATCGTCCAGCCCCAATTGGGAATAACCGAATAAATAGCCTTCATGGCCATTAAAAGGATTTTGCTGACGGCACCGAAAAAGCCAAATTGCATGAGTTGATCTTGTTCTTGTCCCATTTTGTTGAGCAATAAGAAATCCTTAGGTCCAACGTAATACTCTGCGGTAACTTTCGCTTGAGCGCTGTTTAAATCAAATTTTATTAGGCCTTCAATGAGGTGAGATTTGTTTTCAGAAGTGCCTTTTCTCGGAAAGGTAAGATAGCCATTAATCGATGTTTTCGGTGTAAAAATGGCTGCAAAAAACTGATTTTTAAGCGCACACCAAGTGAAGTTTGCGTTTGCTTCTAAATAGTTCGAAGCAGCTTTTTTGCCCATACCAAGGAAACCATTGCTGGCTTCAAAATCGGCGATACGTTTGAAATCCGCCGTTTTCCCATCAAAAGTGCAAAAATTCAAATGTTCGAGATACTTATCGCCTGGTGTATCAGGCATGGTGCCCAAATGTACCCAAACGGTTTCATGCTTAAATTCCGGCTGTTGGATTAAAAATTCGTTTTGAATGCGATACGGATTTTCATCGTTAGAATTTGCCAAACGATAGCCGCGAATTATTTGCGTACCATCGTTTAAAGTGCATGAAAACTGGATGAAATCGTTCGTCTGTGCAGAAAGAACGAAATTATTAAGAATGGGACGATTTTTATCCCAGGCAAGGCTCAGTGCTGGAATTTTTGAACTTTGATTAAACACATAAGCTTGTTCACCTTTTAATTCGGCCGGATATTTTTTTAATTCAATCGAATGAATGGCTCCTCCTCGTGTCGTAAAATGAACTTTAACAGCCTCATTTTCAAGCGTGTAAATTTGAGAAGTCGTTGGGTCTTGTTGTGGCAAAACCAAGGCAGGTTCTGGTTGGGGGGTAGGGGATTCCTTTTGAACAACTTCTACAGGTTGCTGCGGCGCTTGTTGGCGCAATTGCTTTTCTTGCCGCACAAATAATGAAAAAGCAGCAAATAAACAGATGATACCGATGATAAAATTTTTCTTATCCATAATAAAAATTGTTAAGGAACGGGGTCATAGCCTCCTGCACACAAAGGGTGGCAACGACAAAGCCGTTTTATGGTAAGCCAACTGGCTTTAAAAAAGGAATAACGTTGAAAACATTGCTGAGCATAATCCGAACAAGTTGGATAAAAACGACATTCACATGAAAGACCGAAACAAACCTTCAGAACATATTGAAACGGCGACACAAATCTTTTATAAAGTACCAATGCCCAACAAATGCCTTGGGTACACGTACTTTTCAAAAGATTTTTAGGCTGCTTGCTCATGTTGAACGTGAGAAACTTTTTCAAAAATCGTTTTTAAGCTTTTTTGCAATGTAGAAAAATTGGCAGAAGCAATTTGAGCTTGTGCAGCGATAAGGACACAATCGTAAGGCTTTTGAAAGCCCGCTAAGAAAGTAGGTAATAATTCTCGCATACGACGCTTAAATGTATTGCGTACAACAGCTCCTCCTACTTTTCGTGAGGCAATAATACCCATACGATGGTGCATTTTAACAGACGGCTTACAGTAAAAAACCAAACCGCTTTCATAAAACTTCATCCCAGACTGATATAAAGCCTGAAAATCATTTGTTTTACACAATCTCTGCTTTTTGCCTACACTCACATTAAGCGCATAACTTTCTGCGTCCTTTACGGCGACGAGCGGCTAAAACACCACGTCCTCCTTTAGTGGCTTTTCTTGCAAAAAAACCGCACATTCTAGCTCTCTTTAATTTAGATGGTGAATAAGTTGGTTGCATAATACTATAAACAATTTGATATATTTGTTATCGGGTCAATCTTATTTTTTATCTTCTTTACTTTTTTTAGCCTCATAGATGGTTTTTAAGATATATCGTGGGCGTTTTTGGACAATTTGATAGGTTCTACCGACATATTCGCCAATCAAGCCAATGCCTACGATCGCAACACTTACCATGAAGAACAAAATTGCAAATAAAGTGAATACGCCTTCTGCTTCTGGGCCGATAAAGATGCGTCGAGCCAAAAGATAAAGGACCAATAAAAAGCTTCCACCCGAAAGTGTGAATCCAAATAAAGTGAATAATTGAAGGGGAACAAGCGAGAATCCCGTCATTAAATCGAAATGCGTTCTCAATAAATAATAAAGGCCATATTTCGTTTCGCCTTTAAAGCGAGGTGCATGACGCATCCCAATTTCGGTGTATTTAGACGCAAATTTAAAAGCAAGTGCAGGAATGAACGCTGTATAATCTCCACAGCCAACGATTGCATCGACAACAGAGCGTTTGTAAGCCCGAAGCATACAGCCTTGATCAGACATGCGGATATCAGTGATCTTTTCACGTAATTTATTGTTTAATTTTGAAGCCCAATCGCGCCATTTAGCATCTTGACGTTTGCCAAGTCGATAACTTCCGACATAATCATAACCTTCGTCTATTTTTTCAAGTAATTTTGGAAGTTCTTCGGGTGGATTTTGCAGATCTGCATCCATGGTAATGACAACATCTCCACGTACATATTCAAAACCGGCCCAAAGTGCATTATGATGACCAAAATTGCTATTAAAATCAAGAATTCGAAAATAATTGGGATACTTATGGTACCATTCTAACAGCTTAAGCAAAGATTCATCTCGACTGCCATCATTTACAATAACAATTTCAAATGTTCGTCCTGTGTTTTTTAAAATCGTAAGGAGACGCGAACATAATTCGTCGATATTGGGTTCTTCGTTGTATGCAGGGACAACAACCGATAATTCCGGATTTTTCGTTTCTTCCAAATTCATGGCTGATTAGAGTATAAACTAAAATAAGGGTCTTGCGTCAATTTATAAATCGGACAATTTGACATTACAGATTCAAAGTAAGCTTCTTGGCCACGTTTTACGACCGCATAACACCGTTCAGATGCTTGTAGACGCTTGCGAAAATCATGCGATGACATGTAAGACTTTGGATGTTGCTCCTTGTAACCTAATTCGTGTTCTTCAGGTACACAGTCAATTGTTCCTACAGTTTGTTTTAAGTAAAAAGGTAGGTCGTTGAAATAATTATAGGCACAAAAAACATCTACCTTTTCTGGAGATTGTTTACGAATATATTCGCAAATGTTTTGTCCGCATAAACGCTGGCAATAGGGTAAATAGATTGGCAGTAATATGTAAATTAATAAAGTCGTTCCGAGTAATGAATAAAAAGAGCGTAAAGGCTTATTTTTTATATAGCATAAAGCGATTAGAGAACCACTTATGATGATGTTTTGTGATAGTAATGTGAGATAACTGGGGACAGGTACCAATGCTTTTTTCGCAAGTACTTTGGATAAAACGCAAGCTGCAACAATAAAACTTATTGCCCATAGAATAGATTCTACTTTTGTTTTTTTAAGATCTAGCTTGGAAAATCCGAAAGCCATTAGAATGGTAACCCCAGAAATCGCAGGTAAAATGTAGGGAATCAATTGAGATTTAGAGTAGGTGAAAAAGCCCAAGATGCAAACCGTCCAAATAAGCGAAAATGAAATTACATGTTTTTCAAGCGTGGTTTTAGACTGTTTTAAAGAAGTATGTAGGGTCCTTGGTAAAAAGAAAAGCCAGGGAATAAGCCCAATTAAAAAAGATAAGGGTAGAAAATAAAGTGGTTTGGTGCGATTGTGAACCGAGGTCAAATAACGTTCGAAATGTTCATGCCAAAAGTAGAAATTAAAGAAGCAGTTATGGCGTTGTTGTACGAGCAAATGCCAAGGTGCTGCAATGAGGAAAAAGAGTAAAAGGCCTTTTACGAGATGTGCTTTTGGAAGTTTTCGAATATGTCCTGTATAGCAAAGCCATATCCCACCAATAAGTCCCGGAAAAGCAATGCCGATAAGCCCTTTGGTAAGTACTGTAAAGGCCATAAACGCGTAAGCCCATAAGAACAAGTGTTTAGATTGTTTGGAGTCTTCTGTTAAAAATCCGCTTGCGAAAAGCAATAATGTCGCCGTTAAAAAGAACGTAAGTGTATTGTCAAGCGTTAGCATTTGGCTTATACCGAAGGGTAGGGCAGAGCTTCCATAAATAAAGGCCGCCCATAAGGCTACTTTTTTCGATAAGAATTTATTGCAAAATAAATAAAGCGAAAGGCAGGTTAATAATGAAAAAAGCGCATTGAAAAAGCGAGATCCCAACAAGGTTTCACCCAATAATTTTTGTCCTAAGGCGATCGACCAATAAGCTAACGGTGGTTTTTCAAAGTAGATAAGACCATTGAGGCGAGGTACAATCCAATCATTTGTTTGTATCATTTCTAACCCCATACTTGCATAACGTCCTTCGTCGGGATTCGCTAAGGGCCTACTGCCTATATGTGTAAAAAAAAGGATTCCAAGGCCTAAAAAAATGGATGCAACTTTCATAATGTAGTTTAATAAGCTTTAGTAAATAATTATAAAATGTAAAGCAAGAAAGGATTAAAATACGGGATCGACAATCTCTAATTCAAATTGTTTTTCTTCTGCAAGTGGTTGAAAGAGTTTTTGCATATGCGCAACAGAGTTACAGTCTTTGCTGATATGCGCCAAACAAATCGATTTCCAGGTATGTGGTGTATTTTTTATAAAGTGAAAGACTTCTTGATTGGATAAATGCCCATAGGGACCCGCAATACGTTCTTTAAGATACTGTGGCCGTGTTGGATGGTTCCAGAGTAATTGTACTTCATGGTTCGATTCTAAGACCAATTTGCGTGCTTTTACGAGCACTTGAGTGAGTTCTGGTGTAATATGTCCAATATCCGTTGCCCAAACACAGCTATCTGTTTCCGATTTAAAAAAATAGCCTACGGGGTCTTTGGCGTCGTGTGGAATACCAAAACCAATCACCGATAACCCATCAACTATAAAAACTTCGCCCGTTTCAAAAATGGTCCAATGTGCATTGAGTTGTAAACGATCTTCAATCGCTTGAGCGGTTTTATAATTAGCGTAGAATTTTAAGTGCTTTAGCTTACTGAGGCGCTTTAAACCTAAGATGTGATCTTGATGTTCATGTGTAATAAAAATACCCGATAAATCTTCCAAAGAAATTCCAAATGGCGCCAACTTTTCAGCAATCTTTTTACCAGAAAAACCAGCATCAATAAGGTAATAGCTTCCTTGATGGACTACAAGACCGCAATTTCCGGAACTACTACTTCCCAATACTTTTAAGTCTACAGTCATGCAAGAACTATCAAAATAAGGTGAAGGCAACAGCAACTTGCTAAAGCGGCAGCAACATCATCAATAACAACCCCCAAACCACCATCTAATTGCTGGAGTTTTTTTATGCCAAAGGGTTTTACGATATCAAAAAACCGAAACAAAAGAAATCCCAGCAACATAAAAGCCCAAACGGGGTAAATTTGCATTTGAAATTGAAGACCTAGGAAGCAAAAAGGTATGGCGACCATTTCGTCTAAAATCACGCAGCTAGGATCTTTTTTCCCTAGAAGAAGTTCCGCCCGTGTACAGATGATGCAAGCGATATAGGTCGTTATTCCTGCCCATAGTAAATATGCTAAGGGTGATAACGTGTGAAAAAAAAGCGTATAATAAATGAGTCCCACAAAGCTTCCATTGGTCCCAGGCATTTTTCCCAAAAAACCTATTTTACCCAAAGTAGCTGCATTGAGAATCCAACGTGATGGAATAAAAGCAAACAGAGATTTAATCATTTGAAAAATTTGTGGTCGCTAAGAAAAGATGTTCCGTTGGAAAACCGTTCAAACATTTGTCTTAATTTGCTGGGATCCGATTTCCTTATTTTTTGAGACATTTTTTTCATCAATTGAAAGCGCTTTATTAACTTATTGAAATCTGCAATTGTCATACCGGCCCCCTTAACAATTCGCATTTTTCGATAAGAAGAAACCAATAAATTTGGTTGCCGACGTTCTTGTGGTGTCATGGATAGAATTAAGGTTTCAAACTGCTTAATTTCCTCGTTTTGTTGGTCCATGTTTTGAAAGGCCGGCAGAGATGGTAACCATTTTCCTAGGCCATGGCTACCTAATTTTTTCATTTGTTGAACTTGTGAAAGAAAATCTTCTAAATTGAATTCTCCATCAAACAAACGTTTGGTAATTGTTTCAACGGTATCGCTAGCAATCTCCTCCTGAGCTTTTTCAACCAACGAAATAACGTCTCCCATACCCAAAATACGGCTGGCCATGCGATCTGGATAAAACTTTTCAAAATCTTCAAGTTTTTCTCCAATACCAGAAAATTTTATAGGCAATTGAACGGCGTATTTCATGGATAAAGCCGCACCACCTTTGGTATCTCCATCCAACTTTGTCAAAATAACACCTGTAAGCCCAAGTGCTTCATTAAAAGCTTGGGCAATGTTTACAGCTTCTTGTCCCAATGCACTATCGATGACCAGAAAAACTTCATGAGGTTGGACTTTTTCTTTGAGAATCTTAGCTTCTTGAATGAGCACTTCATCCATTTGTAAACGCCCTGCAGTATCAAAAATCGTAACCGTGTTCTGCTTCGTTTCTTCTAAGGCTTTAGATGCAATTTCCTCAACAGTAATCTGGCCATAAGCTAAAACGGGCACTTCAATTTGCTCACCTAAAGTTTTTAATTGATCTATAGCGGCTGGCCTATGGATATCGCATGCCACCAAAGCCGGTTGTTCGCCTTGCTTTTTAAGCCATTTGGCTAACTTGGCACTAGTGGTTGTTTTTCCAGCACCATGCAAGCCAACCATCATGATGCGCAAGGGCCTTTTAGGATCGATTTCTGATTGTTCATTACTTAAAATTTCTCTTAATTTATCATAAACAATCTTAACAACTTGTTGTCCCGGTTTTACATTTTTAAAAATACGTTGTCCAATGCATTCATCTTTGATTTCCGCAATAAACTTTTGTACAACTTCAAAATTAACGTCTGAAGCTAATAAGGCCTTTTTTATGTCTTCTAAGGTTTCCGTAATATTACTCTCTGTCAAATTACGTTTTTTTGATAATTTCGAAAAAATCTTTGTAAAACGATCCGATAATACTTCAAACATAAAGCTATTTAGCCAAAAATCTTTCAAAGTGAAAAGCTAAAAATATAAATTTCTTGACAAGCGATAAAAAATCTCTTCTTATTAAATTATTACTTATTGCAGGGTGGAGCAGTCTGGTAGCTCGTCAGGCTCATAACCTGAAGGTCCTTGGTTCAAATCCAAGCCCTGCACCCAATGTTTATGCGGGATAGCGCGGACAAAGGGAGTAGCTCCTAAGGTTTGTGTTGGTGGATTTGTTGGTTTTTGAAAAAAATTTGTTTCAAAGCTTTGCTGTTTGTTTCTAGGCGTTAAACTATTAACCAATCATTAAGGAAACAATAGATATGCCATTAGAGCTAAGAAAAGATAGGAATGGGAAAATAAGAAATCACTGGTACGGACGCTATGAAGCAAATGGGAAACGCTATTGTGTCAATTTAGGCATTGAAATACGCGGTAAGATCCCGACATCATTAAAGCAGTTTGGTGATATTGCCTTTGAGCGTTCTCGGGCAGAAGCGCAGTATTTTTGAGAGATTTTTTGTAAAAAATCCCTCAAACTCCCTTAAAACTTTTCGTTATTTTGCAACAATGTTGCAAAATGAATAAAAATTTTTGAAGGTTTAAGGGAAACTTTTTTCAAAAAGTTCCCTTAATATAAGCAAAATTACCACGTTCTCGAGCCATTACCGAGCGTCATGAGATGGAATGTATGCGACGATTAAATAAGTTTGTTGAGTTTATCCAGAAGAATTATCGAAATTTGAAGTATTTATCTGACGCAAAGCGAAGAAGACCACGGGTTACACCCGTGGATGAATTA
>CAZIZB010000015.1:0-10951 GCA_964543635.1 uncultured Opitutales bacterium
CTTCGTTCATTGTTATGGGACGATGGAATCAGGAAACTTATTGATTTTGCAGTCTGGCATTTCGAATGTCACAAGCAATGCAGTGCTTTATGGAATGCTTGCAGAGGCTTTAAATTTTGAAATTATAGAAGAGATCTACGGAGCTTACAATGGATTTGAAGGGCTTGCCGCAGGTCAATTGATGGATTTAGCAGCTCTATCACAGAAAAAAGCTCAATTGTTGCTTTCGAGCGCCGGAAATGCTTTACATAGTGAATCAGGTGCTTTCAAAGCTACACCACATGCTTTTGAGCAAATGGTTCGTGTTTTATCCCAAAAAGGCATTCGTTATGTAGGTGTTATTTGTGATCAAGAAGCTTTGGCCTATGTTCAAAATTTGATTGAAGCAGCTCGCCAGACAGACTACGAATTACACGTCATTGCCATTCCTTTATCGAATTACAACGAACTTCCAATGACCGATCATAGTCTTGGGTATGGCAGTTGTGTTAAATACGTCAATGCTTATCTACGCGCTTTTGATGCTTGGTTGGAAGATAATCGTGTTCAAGTAGGTGTTTGTGAGATTGAAGGTGGCAATAATGGTTGGTTGGTAGCCAGTGCTGCTCTAAATTATACAGTAGCCAATGGCAAATTAGGTTCTAACGAGGAAAGTTTACCGTATATTGTTTGCTTGCCCGAACAACCCTTTAATGAGGATACTTTCTTAGATTTAGTAAAAGCTAAAGTTGAAAAGTTTGGTTATGTTCGTGTGATAACCCATTCACAATTGGTAGACGAAGAAGGAAATTCGATTGATTTTTCTGATTACGGATCTACAGGCGCTTACTTAGAGAGCTTGATTGATTCTTTAGATTATTCTGTCCAACTCAATCTTTGCGACATCCAACTCCAACCTCTTTCGCAATTTATGTCAAAGAAGGATGTTGACGAAGCGGTACTTTGTGGACGCAAGAGCTTACAACAAATGCTTGAAGAAGGTGATTCAGATCAAGCTGCCGTCTTAGTGCGTAAAGAAGGCGAGCGTGAGGCAATTTATGAAGTTCGTTTTGTGAAAATCGAAGAAATTGCTTCTGGACTAAAATTCTTCCCAAGTGACTGGATTGCAGAAGCTACAAGTACAATTCAATACGCCTTAATTAAGTATGCATTGCCGCTCATTCAAGGAGAAGTTGCAGTTGCTTATGAAAAGGGATTACCACAATTTGCTCAATTTTAAGATATGATACTTCTTTTTCCAGGACAAGGGGCTCAAGCAGTTGGAATGGGTAAAGCTTGGTTTGAAGCAAGTAAAGCCGTTCGCAATTGCTTTGAGATCGCTGATAAAATTCTGCCGTTTAAGGTAAGTAGCTTATGCTTTGAAGGCCCTGAGGAGGTTTTACAAGAAACACGGGTTTGTCAGCCGGCTTTATTTGTGCTAGGATATAGTATTTTCGCGCATTTAAAGCAAATTGGTTTCTTCGAGCAACACCCACTTGTTTGCGCTACCGGAAACAGTTTGGGAGAATTAACGGCTTTAGGTGTTGCAGGTGTGTTCGATTTTGAAACAGGGCTAAAAATCGTTGCAGAACGCGGTCGTTTAATGCAAGAAGCTTGCGATGCACAACCTACAGGTATGTTGGCTCTCATTGCGGGATCCTTGGAATTGGCTGAAAAACTTTGTCAAGATTTCGATCTAGACATTTCCAATCGCAATTGTCCGGGCCAAATTGTTGTTTCAGGGCTTTTAGAAAATCTAGAAAAAGCGCAATTTGTAGCGAAAGAACGCGGCTTTAAAATGGCCATACCGTTAAAAGTTGCAGGTGCGTATCATTCGCGTTGGATGCAACCTGCTCGTGAAGCATTTGAGGCATTTTTGAAAACAATTCCTTTGCAGAATCCTTCTATAACGGTTTTGTCCAATACAACAGGTGAAGCGATTGAAGATGCAGAAGCGATTCGAACAGCTTTGGGCGTTCAGCTAACCTCGACTGTATTATTTGAAAAATGTTTACGTAATTGCGCAACTTACGCTTATGACTGCTTAGAATGTGGTCCTGGAAACGTAATTGCAGGGCTTGCTAAACGTACAGAAGCTAATTTGCGCGTAAAAAGTGCTGCCGAACCTCAATTTCTAGAAACCTTGTAATTTATGGATCCTATTCGTAATTTCTGCATTATTGCTCACGTTGATCACGGTAAAACGACACTTTCCGATCGTTTATTGGAAATGACACAAGCAGTTGAGCAACGTAAAATGCAAGAACAGTTACTGGATTCTATGGATCTAGAACGCGAAAAAGGAATTACGATCAAGTCCCATCCGGTTACCATGGGGTATGTTCATAAAGGCAAAAATTACGTTTTTAACCTGATTGATACACCTGGGCATGTCGATTTTTCATACGAAGTTTCTCGGAGTTTAGCTGCTTGTGAAGGGGCCATTTTATTGGTTGATGCTTCGCAAGGAATTGAGGCGCAAACCGTTGCGAATGCTCTTTTGGCAATCCAAGGTGGCTTGACGATTATTCCAGTCCTCAATAAGATTGATTTGCCAAGTTCGAATGTTGAAAAAGTAACAAAACAATTAGAAGATATTTTGGCCATTCCTGCAGAAGAAACGCTTCATGTAAGTGGAAAAACAGGAGCCGGTGTTAAGGAGTTACTGGAAGCTGTCGTGGAGCGCATTCCAGGACCTAAAGGCTCTGTAGAAGATCCTCTGCAAGCGCTTGTTTTCGATGCAACCTATGACACTTATAAGGGATTAATTTGTTATGTCCGTGTCTTTAACGGGTGTATAAAACCAGGGCAAACTATTCTTATGATGCGTAATGGTACCGAAACTCAAGCAAAAGAAGTTGGTATTTTTACGCCACATATGCAAGAAACAGAGTGTTTACGTGCAGGAGAAGTGGGTTATGTTGTTACCAACTTAAAAACCTTAACCGACATCAAAATTGGCGATACGTTAACTCACAGTCAACGTCCTGCAAGTAAACCTTTGGATGGTTACAAAGAAATCAAACCAATGGTTTTTAGTGGGCTTTATCCTTTAGAAACAAAGGACTATGAACGCCTCAAAAACGGCCTTTTCAAACTCCAATTAAATGACGCTTCCCTTACCTTTCAATCGGAAAATTCAACCGCGCTTGGATTTGGCTTTCGCTGTGGCTTTTTGGGACTGCTTCACATGGAGATTATCCAAGAACGTTTGCGTCGAGAATATGACCTGGATTTGATTGCAACGTATCCTAGCGTTGTTTATCGCGTCTATTTGACAAATGGAACGATGCAAGAAGTTGATAATCCCTTACGCTTGCCGGATCCTTCATTTATCAGCTATATTGAAGAACCAACGATTAAAGCTTCCATTCATATTCCGAATGAGGCAATTGGAAGTATTTTGGAATTAATTCGCGAAAAACGAGGAGAATGTCAATCAACGGAAACACTTGATGAACAACGCTTGTTGCTTTCATGTGTCCTGCCATTAAATGAGATTCTTTTGGACTTTAATGATCGGCTAAAAAGTATCACCAAAGGGTACGGTTCCATGGATTACGATTTGAGTGATTATGTTCGATCGGATCTTGTAAAAATGGATATTATGGTTCATGGTGAGCCCGTTGACGCATTTTCAAGCATTGTACATCGCACCAAAGCAGAATATCAAGGTCGTTTGTTGTGTGAACGTTTGAAAAATTTGCTTCCTAAACAGATGTTTAAAGTTCCTATTCAAGCCAGCGTTTGGGGAAAAGTTATTGCGCGAGAAACCTTGGGGGCTTATCGCAAAGACGTTACAGCCAAATGTTATGGTGGAGATATTACACGTAAACGAAAACTTTTGGAAAAGCAAAAAGAAGGTAAGAAGCGTATGAAACAAATCGGTAAAGTTGCCATTCCACAGGAAACCTTTGTTGATATTTTAAAATCGAGTGTTGAATAAGCTTTTAACGATTAATCCTTTTAAAACCCCTTATGCGCATTATATTCATTTATTTCTTTTGTTTTTTAACTCCTTTTGTAAGTATCGTAGAAGGATCTGAAGCAAGAAAGCCTAAATGCATAACTTGTGGAACTTTTGCAAAATATGATACTATTTTAAACCTTAAGTATTGTCCTTATTGTGTAAAAAAACATCAAGCTTCTTGGCATTATTTTATTGAGTTTACGAAAAATAAACATAAACATGTCAATGAATCTTATGTTTCTCAATATACGCCTTTAGATTTTATGATAGGAATTGATCCTAGACTACCTTTGGAAAATTATGTCGAAAAAATTTTTATAGAATTTTTAAACGCTCTCTGGTGTAAATTAACCAATAAGGAGTATTCTTTTAAAAATCCTGATTTACAATGCTTGTTTTTTACATTGTTTGAAGAAGTGCAAGAAGACGACGAAAAAACTTTGGAAACTGAACAGGATTTTAATAAATTATTACAGTTTTATCGTGAGTTGAGATGGATATGTCTTGCTTTATATTATGAATGTAGTACAGCAGAAAATTATACACAATACTTGCATAACGTTTTAAACGAAATCAATGAAACAATTCGTTTTTTGTTGTATTATCAAAAATAACCAACTCAAAACGTTATTTAAGAAAATCGTTTTTAGCTTGCTTTAAGTAAGAATTTTTCACAAATTTTTAATTTTAATAGGCGTATGGGGTATTTTTCGGAATTAGAGTTTAATCATGCTTTAATGCAAGCGTTAGAGGCATTAAAGTATAAAGAAACGACACCTATTCAGAGTCAAGCTATTCCGGCGATTTTAAAGGGAAGAGACTTTTTGGGGATTGCCCAAACAGGAACCGGAAAAACAGCTGCATTTGCACTTCCTATATTAGAATTGCTCAGTCGATCTGAACCCAAAAAACAATTGCCGCAGGCACTTATTGTAACACCTACACGTGAATTAACGCTTCAAATTTTTAATAACTTAAAAGCTTTCGGACAATTTTTACCGTTAAAATTTGGTTGTATGTTTGGTGGCGTCAAAGAATGTTCGCAGATTCAAGAAGTAAAGGAAGGTGTACATATTTTGGTAGCAACACCAGGACGCTTGCTCGATTTATACCGTAGAAGACTATTTTCATTAAAAGGCGTTCAGTTTTGTGTTTTAGATGAAGCCGATCGTATGCTTGATATGGGTTTTTTGCCGGATATTCGCTTTATTATCAAAGAATTGCCTAAGGATCGTCAAACGCTACTTTTTTCAGCAACGTTGCCTCGTGAAATTGAAGCCTTAGCGGAAAGTCTGTTGAAGAATCCTATTCGCGTAGCTATTACGCCACCTGCAACAACAGCTGAATGTGTCGAACAACAGTTACTTTTTGTGCCTAAAGGGCAAAAATTGGAACTACTTCAGCGTATTTTGAATTTAGAAACCCATGAGCGCGTTATTATTTTTTCTAAAACCAAATTTGGTGCTGAACGGATAGGACGTGTTCTACGTGCTAATAATATTGATGCATGCGTTCTTCATGGCGATAAAACCCAAAAAGAACGTCAACGTGCCTTAAATCATTTCCAACAGGGCACCATCCCGCTATTGGTCGCTACAGATGTCGCTTCGCGCGGTATTGATGTGTCCAACATTACACATGTGATCAACTTTGACTTGCCAACAGAACCCGAAAGCTACGTGCATCGTATTGGTCGTACGGGACGCGCAGGGCAAAAAGGGCTTGCATTTTCTTTCTGCGATCCATCTGAAAAACCACTTCTAAAAGCCATTGAACGCCAATTGCAAGAACGTATTCCAGTTGTATCGGCTAGACAATTTTGGCCCGATTTCGTTGCAGCCAAAGCCCCTAATCCGACTCCCAAAAAAGCAAAACGCAATCTACGCTCTCGTAAAAAATCAGGTCCTAAAAGATAAAATCGCTTTAAGCCCTTATTTAAGCTAAAACGTTAAATTCTTTTGAAAAAATATTGCAATTTGGCAAGAATTATTGTCCAATAGTAAGTGATGAAGATTCGTATTGCAAAGAGCGTTTTTGTGAGTGGTTTGCAACAAGTTTTAAATGTTGTAGGAACACGTACTTCTTTACCTATTTTGAGCAATGTTTTGCTAAATGCACGCGAAGGAGGACTGGAATTAACGACAACGAATTTAGACATGGGTATTCGCTGTTCCGTTAATGCAAGCGTCACAGAAGAAGGAAGAATCGCTTTGCCTGCACGTAAGCTTGCGTCGATTATTAAAGCTTTACCAGATGCAGAAATCGAATTAGATTGCTCTCAAAATCAAGCTAAAATCACTTGTGGTCGTTCCAAATTCCGCATTATGGGAATGGACGACGGAGAATTTCCAAGCCTACCTGTCTTTGAGCAAAACCAAGCCTTTGTTCTTGAGCAACAAAAGTTGCTTTCGATGTTACGTCATGTCTCTTTTGCGCAATCCGAAGACGAAAATCGTTATTTATTAAATGGTGTGTTTTTCTCGTTTAAATCGGAGGAAGGAAAGACTCAATTGCATTTGGTAGCTACTGATGGGCGTCGCTTAAGTCTTATGCACCAGGATGTAGAAGCTCCGGAAGCCTTCCAAAACATGGAATTTATTTTGCCTGCAAAAGCTGTTGCAGAACTCGAACGTTTGCTTCAACAAACCGCTCCGATCAAGATTTATTTCAATGACAAACAAGTTGCATTTGAGTTGGAACTCGAAGATAGTGCTAAGGACAACGGCTTGAAGCATACGATCTATTTGGTTTCCAAAAAAGTCGAAGGCCGCTTTCCGAATTACCAGCAAGTTATTCCGCAGAATACCGAGCATCACATTCGCTTGGAACGTGCTCTACTTTTGGAATGTATCCAACGTGCTGCATTGGTATCGAACTTGGACAATAGTACGGTTAGATTAAAGTTTGGTGAAAATCTTTTGGAAATTTCCGCATCTAGTGCAGAATTCGGCGAAGCTCAAGAATCCATTGCAATTGCTTACGAAGAAGCACCTGTAACGATTGCCTTCAATCCGCGCTTTTTGTTAGATCCGCTAAAAGCTTTGCAAGATGATGATATTTTCTTCGAATTTAAGGATGAATTAAGCCCAGGGGTGATCAAAACAAACGATCAATTCCTCTGTGTTGTCATGCCATTGCGCTTGCAATAAGTACCATGCGTTCATGGGGTCTTGCATTAGCTTTTCGTTATCTTTTTCCTAAAGAGCGCAAGGGAACGTTTTTTACCTGGATTTCGATCTTAGGGATCGCAGCAGGGGTTACTCTGCTGTGTGTTGTTTTAAGCATTATGAGCGGTTTTGACCGCACCATTGAAAGCCGTTTGGTGCAAATCAATGGCCCTGTAAAGATCTTATCTTCGCAACTTATTGGAAATTACCAAAATTGGGCTTCTGAAATTCAGCAAATTCCTCATGTAAAAGCTGTTACGCCGTTTATTCAAGGAGTAGCCTTAGTTCAATGTGAAAATCGAATTGCCTTCCCAAAATGCTTAGGTGTAGATCCAGAGACGGCAAACAAGGTCCTTCCGCTAAAGTCTTTCATTCAAGAAGGGCGTTTGGAAGATTTGCATGTCGGCATTTTTTTAACGGCTCCACTTATGCAAGAATTGGGCGCGCAAAAAGGAAACACAATTAATTTGTATTCACCCTTGGCGCTTGAAGCCATTAAACAGGACGAAATGCTTTTGCCACAAGAATGGTGCATCGTGGGTACGTTTAAAACCGATTGGGCTGAAATCGACCGTGATACTTTGTTGTGTTCTTTAGAGCATTTACAAGAAGTTTATGGACTGAAAGAAGATCAGGTGCATGGCTTTAGTTTAGATGTAGATGAGGCTCACATTACAGAGGTTTGTAAAGATTTGAACCGCCGCCTTCCTGGCTCGATGCGCGCTTATGCTTGGAATACGCTCAATAAAGATTTTTTATATATTTTGCGGTTAGAAAAGATGATGTGTTTCTTTGTCCTCTTGTTTATTGTCGGTGTAGCTGCGTTTTCGATCAGTAGTGGACTCATGTCCTCCATTGTTCGCAAACAGCGCGAAATTGCTTTATTACGTACTTGGGGAGCGACTAAAGCCCATATTTTACGTCTATTTTGCTACCAAGCTTGTTTTTTGAGTACTTGTGGTATTATTTTAGGATTCGCGATTTCTTGGATTGTCTTGACCTTTAGAAATCAAATTGTACAGCTATTAACAGGCTGGTTTTTGCCGAAAAACGCTCTATGGGATTTTTACGCCGTTGAACAATTACCCGTTGCTTATTGCAAAGAAGACTTTATTTACATTACAATAGTTACCTTTATTATAACCCTTATAGCTGCTTTATTGCCAGCTTTTCGTGCGAGTTTAATGCCCATAACTAAAGGATTACGTCGTGAATAAGTTATTGGAAGTACAGCAGTTATCAAAGGTATTTAAAGATACAGAAGGTAAGGAATTACGGCTTTGGGAAAATGTTTGTTTTTCGCTGGAAACCGGCAGTAATATGGCAATTTGTGGCGAATCGGGTTCCGGGAAATCAACCCTATTGTTAACCTTAGGAGGTCTGGAATCTCTTACAGATGGACAAGTTTTGTTTCTTCAAAAACCGATACAAGAAAGAGCGTACACGCCTGGGATTGCTTATATTTTTCAACATTATCGCCTGATTGAAGAACTGAGTGTGTGGGATAATATCTTGCTTCCTGCCAAGATCCAGGGCCAATTTAACGTCAAAACGATAAGTAAGCGAGCTGAAGAAATAGCAGAAAAATTAGATTTGAGTTCGTTACAAAATCGTTTGCCCAATACTTTATCGGGTGGTGAACAGCAGCGAGTGGCCATTGCACGTGCACTCATAACCCAGCCCAAATTGTTGTTGGCCGACGAACCCACAGGGAGTTTAGATGAGGCCACAGGTCAAAAAGTCATGGATTTGTTCTTTTCCGTTTGCCAAGATCTTCAAACGAGTTTTATATTGGTAACACATAATCGTTCTTTTGCAAGACGAACCAATCGAGTTTTTTGTTTAAAAAAGGGAGCTTTAATTGATGAAACCTGTTAAGTGTGGCGTTGTAGGCGTAGGGTATTTAGGGGCCCATCATGCACGTATTTATTCCGAAATGGATTCGGTCCATTTGGTAGGCGTGTGCGATCTTAACCCAAAGCGTGCCGAAGAAATTGCGAATCTTTATGGATGTAAGGTTTTTCACTCTGCTGAAGAACTCGCTCAAGAATGCGATGCTTTGAGTGTGGTAACGCCAACCACAACACATGCCGCTACAGCTATTCCTCTTTTGAAATTAGGGAAACACCTGCTTGTAGAAAAGCCGCTTTGCGTTAATTTAGAAGAAGCGCAACAAATGATTCAAACCGCAGAAGCGAACCATTGTTACTTACAAGTAGGCCATGTGGAGCATTACAACCCGGTAACCAGTTTTTTGGAGGAACAAGTTCAAAATCCGAAGTTTATTACTGCCGAACGACTTGCGCCGTTTACGCCAAGAGGAGCGGATGTTGGTGTCGTGTTAGATCTTATGATCCACGATCTAGGAATCGTTCTTCAACTCGTTCGTTCGCCTATAGAACGTATAGAGGCCATTGGCGTTAATGTGATCTCTAAAACGGAAGATATTGCGAATGCCCGGATTTATTTCAAAAATGGTTGTATTGCTAACTTCAATACGTCGCGTGTTAGTTTGAAAAAATCTAGAGATATTCGCGTTTTTCAGCCGAATAAATACCTCTCGCTCGATTTCATGGAGCAAAAAGGTCACGTACTTTACAAAGAGAATGTAGAGATCAAAAAAGAAGAAATTCCCTTGCATAAAGAAGAACCTTTGAGAGTTGAATTAAATGCTTTTGTCGATTGTGTCTTGCAATCGCACCAACCCAAGGTGGATGGTCAAGTCGCGCGATCAGCACTGGCTGTTGCCTTAGAAATTACCCATTTAATTCAAAACAATCTACTTTCTGCTTAATGGCTATCGACCTTTTAGTGATTGCAGGCGAACATTCTGGCGACAACCATGCAGCACAAATTGTACGGGAGTTAAAAGAAAAACATCCGTCTTTATCCGTTTATGCGATAGGAGGACCGGCTCTTCAAGCCGCTGGTGCGCACTTATTATTCGACTTAACCCAATGGTCGGTTGTCGGCCTTGTTGAGAGCATTAAACACTATAGCCAATTTATGCAATTGATGCATTGGACGGTCGAATGGATACGTTGTTATCAACCTAAGGTTGTGTGTTTGGTCGATTTCCCAGGTTTTAATTTACGCCTTGCTCAACGCCTCTTTCAAGAAAAATTGAGCGTTAAAGGCGGCGGTACGATTAAAGTTTACGAGTATATTGCTCCACAAATTTGGGCTTGGAAAGCTAAAAGACGCTTTAAAATCGCTAAATGGATTGATTCCTTGGGCGTTATTTTCCCTTTTGAAAAAGCTTGCTTTGCCGACACCTCTTTAGACGTTCAATTTGTTGGCCACCCGCTGTTAAAGGAACAAAATCCCTTCTGTTATGATCCTAATGGAAAACTTCTTTTACTTCCAGGAAGTCGTAACGCTGCAGTTCGCCGTATTTATCCGCTTTTATTAGATGCTTTTCAAGAACTACGGAAAGAATTTCCGCAATTGCAAGCCATTGTTCCTTATCCGAATGAAAGAATAAAACACTTATTGGAAAAATTCCCAAAAGACTCCGTTACCATTTGTCCATTAAGCTCCTTAAAAGAAGGCTTTTGCGGCACATTGATGACCTCTGGAACGGCATCTTTCCAAGTTGCACTTGCAGGTATTCCAGGTGTTGTAACCTATAAAGCACATCCATGGACCTTCTTCATAGGCAAGCATCTCGTAAAAGTTCCTTACCTTTCGATGGCTAATATTCTTCTTAAGCAAAAACTTTACCCAGAATGCTTACAAGATTTGCCTAATCAAGCCGCTACCATTGCACAAAAGATGTCTTCGTATCTTCAACATCCTGAAAAAGCTCGTCAAATCTTTCAAGAAGGTGCATCTA
>CAZIZB010000016.1:0-10448 GCA_964543635.1 uncultured Opitutales bacterium
AAAATCCATAAAATCGAAATTCTTCCCGAATTTTTTACTGTAGAGTAGGGGGGATGAATGAAAATGTTAGTACAAAAGCTCTTTAAGTTTTTGAGCAAGTAAAGGCGCGACAGAGACAATGTTGAGATCTTTGTCGAAGCCGTTTTCTAAGATGGGTAAGGTATTGGTTTCAATTAAACCTGCAATAGGGCTTGTGGCTAAGTTTGAAAAAACTTCTTGTCGAGTAATTCCATGAGTTACGGCACAAACGATGTTACGAGCACCGTTTTGGTGTAAGTACGTACTTGCGGCTTGTAAGGTTTTGCCTGAATCAATCATGTCATCTATCAAAAGTACTGATTTTTGTCCAACATCTCGGGTTAATTCTAGGATTTTAACCTGGTTGTTTTCGCGGATTTTTCTGCAAAAACCAAATGGCATTGTTAATGCGTTTGCAAACGATTGTGTCCTTTTTATAGCCCCTTCATCGGCTGCTACACACACCCAATTTTCCTTTGTTGGGTACAGTTCTTTGAATTTTTCTAAAAGTAGATTATGAGCAGAAAGGTTGTGTATCTTAAGTGCTTTGCTGGATAAAACAGGCTCATGTAGATCAACTGTAATCCAATCTTGAACACCTGCATAAGCCATCAGATTCCCTATAAAAGAGCTTGTTGGCAATAAGTTTGTGTTAGATTGATTTTGTCGTGCATAAGGTGAACAGGGCCAAACGACAATGATGTTTGAAGCGCCCGCACTTTTTGCCGCATTAATGGCTAGTAACAATTCCATTATATCGGCATTTGTCTGTTGTGTTTGTTGGATAAAAAGAACAACCGGAAGATTTCTAACGGAGCCCGAAAACCTTATCGAAAGCTCTCCATTAGCAAACTGAACCTTGTTTAAATAACAAGGCTCAATACCTAAATACAAACAGGTTTCTTGAAACAATTTGCACGTTTTCGATGTGCAAAAAGCTTTAATGTTTTGCATCTTGCTTTAGAAAACAGGCTTTCGTAGCGTCTTCCGTTAGGTAGGCAAAGGTTTTTTCGAGATTATCAACACGCTTAAACAATTCAGGAATGCGCCGCTTCAAACTATCGATTCGATGCGCTAACATGTACGGTAATGCAGGTGTACCACGTACGAAACTATTGTCTTCAAGATCATGATTAACGCCCGCTTGTGCGCCAATCATAACGTGGTTTCCAATGTGTAAATGGCCTGCTAATCCGACTTGTCCCGCAATGACGGCGTAATCACCAATGCGAGTGCTGCCTGCGATACCCACAAATGCCACAATAAAGCAGTGTTTGCCGATAACAACATTGTGGCCGATTTGAACCAAATTATCGATTTTTGTACCTTCGCCGATTCTTGTTTCGTCAATGCGTGCACGATCAATGGTCGTATTCGCACCGATATCTACATGATCTTCCAGCACAACACGTCCTAATTGTGGTGAACGACGATGATAGCCTTCTTCCGTTTCGTAACCATAACCTTCGGAGCCAATAACGACTCCTGCATCCAAAAAGCAATTGTGGCCAATTTCCGTTTTATCTAAAATGGAGACGTTTGCTTTCATGCAAGTACCTGATTGGATAAGAACATCATTGCCGACAAAAACGTGCGCAGCAAGCGAAACACCGTCTTCGATGATTGTGTTCGCACCGATAACGCATAAAGGGCCGATATAAGCTTTTGAAGAAATCTTTGCAGAAGGATCGATAACGGCCGAAGGATGAATGCCAGGTTTAAATTTTGGCTTTATTTGCTGTTCGATGTCTCTGCAGATGGCATCCAAAGCTTTGGAAGGATTTTCCACCATTAAGAAGCACTGACCCGCTTTAGGCGATCCTACATAACTATTAGGAACTAAAATCAAAGCTGCTTTGGAAGAAAAAACTTCGGCTTTGTACTTCAAGTTTCCTAAGAAAGAAATGTCAGATTCAGTAGCCTTGTCCAAGCTAGCGATTCCCGTAAAAACATCACAAGAAGCGCTTCCTTGCACTTTTGAAGGCTGTACGAGTTCAACAATCTCATCGAATGTATACTTAATCGTTAGCATGGCCTGCGCACTTATTTTTTATTTGTTTTAGGAGCTGCTTTGTTGACAACTTCAATAACGTTTTGGGTTAAGTCGTACTTTGGTTTGGCGTATAAAACCCCCATTGCAGCTTTGTTAACAATGATATCCGCTTCTTTTTCCTTAGCTAGAACTTCAATGCCTGCTTGGATTTCCTTAAAATGCTCGTCCATAACCGCTTGACGTTTTTCACCTAATTTGCGTTCGTTTTCGGCGCGATACATATTGATTTCTTCGCCTTTTTTATTAATTTTTTCATCCAAGCTTGCTAGCTCTTTTTCCAATTTCTCATTGATTTCTTTGGAATTAGCAGGATTCTCACGCTTTTTTACTAAAATCTCGCGTTCATCAAAAAGAAGCTTTCCTTCTTGCATCAATTTTTCCAAGCCATCTTGCGACTGTTTTACGAGCAGTTGGAAGTTTTCTTGTGCGGATTTTGTCTTATAAAAATGCTCATAAACCTCACTCAGATCTACAGCATAAATTTTTTGATCATCCCCCATCGTATTTAAAGAGGCGGATATAACTCCCATTGCTATTAAACTTATTTTCTTCAACATAATTTTACCTTTCTAAAAAGAGACTCCAAATGAATACACAATATGGGGTGCTTTCTTCTTATTATACGAATCTGTTTTCAAAGGGAAAGCAAAATCTAAACGAAAAGGTGCACCTAAAACATGAATTCGCAATCCAAAACCTGCATCACTATTCCAACCGCCCGATTGCGTATCTAAATATTTATTATTTAATGCTTTTACTTGACCCACATCAAAAAATCCAACCACACGAACAATGGAGTGTACTTTGACAGAATATTCAGATTTTAGGTAAGCAAAACGTTTACCACCCAAATTTTCATGATATTGATCGTTGGTTTTAGGTCCTACTTCGCGGTAATCAAAGCCTCGTAAATTGTCTGGACCACCCAAGAATTCGCGTTCAAAGAGTGGAACTTCTTGCCCTGACAAGCCACGAACAAAACCTGTTTTTCCGCCGATAAGAAAGGTTTGTTCATATCCAGGGCTAATTAAAAACCATCTAGCTGCTGTGAAATTTGTACGCAAATACTTAGTGGCTCCACCCAAACCTGCCCATTGATTATCCCAAACCAGATATGTTCCGCAGGTTGGATAAATAAACTGATCACGTGTGTCACGTTCCATCAAAAATCCAATTTTAGAAATAGTACGTTTCCCCTCTTCGTCTTTAATAACTTGCGAAACATCTGCAGAATGAACATCCGTTAATTTAAATTGCTCGAGATGATAATACAAGCGCCCTTCTACTTGTTCAAAAAGGCGTTTGGCCAAGTAAACTTCACCCCCTAAACGGATTTCTTTGAAGTGATCGCTATCAAACTTGCTCATATTGCGAAACAAGTTGAAACCAAAACGTAATTCTCGGTCAAACAACCAAGGTTCTTCGAACGATAAGCCAACTTCATTCGAATACTTACCAAAGCTTGTATTAATCTGAAATTTTTGACCAGCACCACGGAAATAATCCTTGGAATTCTTATAATCAAAATTGTTTTGGCTTAAAGTAACGCCAAAAGTGAATTTTTCAACACTATTGAGTGCTCCCGAGAAATAAATACTTCCGGTTGGATTTTCTTCAACAACCACTTTTATATCTTTCTCGCAAGGGCTACTGGAATCCTCCGGAGCTAATTGAACGCTTTTGAAAAAGCCTGTATTATAGAGACGTTGTTCTGCTTTTTTAATGCGTGTACGGTCTAAAATATCACCAGGTGCCAAATTCATTTCACGTAAAATAACACGTGCTTGTGTATGAATATTTCCAGTTAAATAAAGCGAATGAATGCGATATTGTAACCCACGAGTAACTTGAAAATGTAAGTCCAATATGCCTTCTGCGATCCATTTCCGCGCGACATTTACCTCTGCATCGATGTAGCCATAACGTCCATAAAAATCACGAATACGTTCACAAGCTTCTTCTATTTTTTCGGGCGAAGCAATGTTTCCGTCTTTGAGTTGTACACATTTTTTTAGCGCCTCTAAATCATCTGCTTGATCGCAATTCAACGCAACTTGACGAATTTTATAACAAATGCCTTCGTTTACCGGAATAACAATGCGCAAAAGGTTGCCATTTTCTAGTAAGCGAATTTTGTCACGTTCAATTTCTACATCTAAATAACCTTTATTTCTGTAAAGCGTTTCAATTTTTTCTAAATCTTTTTGCCAAATTGATTCATCAAAACGGCCTGTTTTGGTTAACCAAGAAAGCCAACCCCATGTTTTGGTACGCATGTGATCAAGTAGTTCTTTAGCCTCAAAAACGCTTATGCCCTCAAAACGAATATCTTTAATGCGTAAACAAGGACCTTCTTTAACTTCGAAAATGACTGTATGATACCCTGTTTTGCTGGGTTTTGTGTGAACTTTTGCTTCTACCTTGCAGTAACCTTTAGACTGATAAAAACGCTTTAATACAGCTAAATCTTGAACTAATTGACTTTCGTTCATGGGCTGATTAACGCGACTTTTCATTCCATAAAGCAGCTCATTATCACGAAAATGTTTGTTGCCGATAAACTGAAAGGTTTCAATACGCGGACAGATTTTTCCCTGAAGACGAACCTTAAGTTTGCCAGAATCAACTTCGGTAAACCAATGCAAATCATTAAACCAACCGGTTTTATAGAGCTGTTCGGAAGCTGAATCTAAATCTTTTCCGCGAACGTGATCACCTTCTTTAAAACCTAATTGCGCACGAACATAATCTTCGGAAATATTTTTGTAGCCTTGCAATTCAATTTGCAGTTGCTGAAGAGGTAACAACTCGCCATTCCAATTACTTTCTTGTGCTTGCAAGAGTAAACTGTTTAATAAAAAACCTAAAATCCATCCTAATTTTTTCATTTTATTCTAAATCCTTTGCATAGTTTTCAAAACGTGTTAATGACCTTACATAGGTCAAATTAACGGCTCCAACAGGCCCATTACGCTGCTTAGCTATCAATAATTCTCGTACAACGATATCGTCATTCGCTGTTTCATCGACAGGGCCATTTTCATCAAATTTTTTGGAAAGCAACAACACCAAGTCTGCATCTTGCTCAATCGAACCGGATTCACGTAAATCCGATAAGCGTGGTTGTCGGCGTTCTTTTTCAGATTCACGGTTTAGCTGACTCAAAACAATCACGGGAACGTTTAATTCCTTTGCCAATCCTTTGATACCTCTGGAAATTTCTGCAATCTGTTGCTCGCGTGGAGCTTTCGAATCGGTTCCAGAAATCAATTGCAAGTAATCGATAATGACCAGTCCTAATCCGTGTTGTGCATGCACGCGCCGTGCCTTTGAGCGCAATTCCAATATGGTTGCGTTTGAAGATGCATCAATCCACAAGGGTGCTTTCTTAAATTCAGAAGCAACCATGGTAAGTTCGTGAGACTTGCCATCTGCAATGTATCCGGAACGTAACTTTGTCATATTGATACGTGCGCGCCCACACAACATACGTATAGCTAATTGTTCCGCGCTCATTTCAAGGCTGAAAAAAAGCGTTGGTACCGGGTTTTTCCCTAAAATAGCTGCTTCAGCAAAATTAAGCGCTAAAGCCGTTTTTCCCATCGAAGGACGTGCGGCCAAAACAATCATTTCGGCGGGATGAAAACCAGATGTTAAGCTATCAAGTTCGACAAAACCACTTTTTACCCCACTCACACTGCCTGAATGTTGCAACAGATTTTGAATCGTGTTAACAGCTTTATCTAAAGAAACGTCAAATGCTTGCGCGGAATCTTCGACACGGCCGCTACTAATCTCTAAAACTTTTCCTTCGACGCTTTCAATAAAATGATCAATATCGTCAACGCCTTGATAAGCATCTTCCAGGCCGGTCATGAAGAAACGAACCAGGTTACGCGCAATTTCTAAATCCTTTACTCTTTGCGCGTAGAAACTCAAGTTGGCAGGCGTTTCAATGCGGTTTGTAATTTCATTAAGATAAGCGTAATTCCCGATACGTTCTAGCTTTCCAGAGGTCTTTAAACGCTCTGAAACGGTCAATTCGTTAACCGGAGCACCTTCCTGGTATAAAAGCAGGCAAACCTTGAAAATTTCTGCATGTGCAGGAATATAAAAAGAATGGGGCGATAGCTTCAAATCGACGCATTTTGCTAAACTATCTTGCCCTCCTTCCAACATACAAGCAGCCAATAAAGCTTGCTCGTAATCCACACTGTAAGGAGGCTCTCGAAGTGCTTTTTCTCGCTTAACTTCGCTAGCCATACTTAACAATTACAACAATTAAGCAATTGGATTTTCGGAAACAACCTCAACCGATAGATCTAAATGTACATCCTTATGCAAGCGAACTTGGAAGGAATGTCTTCCTAATGCTTTTATAGGTTGTTGTAAGCGAATGCAGCTTTTTTCGAATTCAATGCCTTCTTCGGTATAGCGCTTCCACAAATCATTGTGTGAAACGGAACCAAATAACTTACCTTCTTCTCCGGTCTTTACTGCTATTGTCAAAGAAACAGCTTCCAAACGTTTTGCCAAAGCTTGTGCTTCTTCTAATTCTTTTGCCTCACGGGCTGCGCGAGCTTTTTGCAAGGCTTCGATTTGCTTTGCATTGGCGCGAACAAAGGGCATAACCCAATGCTTAGGCAATAGGAAATTGCGAGCATATCCTGCCTTTACGGAAACGACATCACCTTCGCCTCCAAGATTCTTTACTGGCTTTAACAACAAAACTTTTACATGTGCCATAATACGATTCTTATTAAATTTTAATTCTTAAAAAGGAACATCTTCATCTGCGGCATTATTGAAAGGTGTATCTATAGTGTCACCTTTGGACTCTGCCTTCTCATAAGAAAATGGTGTTGATGTTTTTTCCGTTCCGTTCATTTGTTGGGAGTTTGACCCGACAAAGACAAAGTTTTCTAAAACGACCATCAATTTACTGCGTTTTTCGCCAGTCTGACTTTGCCACTCATTTAAGCGCAAACGTCCTTCTACAAAAATAGGACGACCTTTAGTAAAATACTTAGCAACTACTTCGGCTTGTTTTCCAAACGCTTCTACATCTACAAATGTAGTTTCTTCCCGCATTCCATTTTCTGCTTTTTCAGTCTTTACAGAGCGCGAACAAGCCAATGTAAAACGGCAAATCGAAAGTCCACTGGGGGTCACACGCAATTCTGGATCGCGTACCAAATTCCCCATCAACATTACTTTATTATAAGAAGCCATACAGTCTTAAGCCTTAACTGCTTCAACAATAACGCGATTGACGTTTGGATTCAAACCGATACGTTCTTGCAAAATTTTATTGAAAGAAGGGTCTGCTTTGCAAGTAATCGTAACGTATTGTCCTGCAACAAATTCTTTGCGTGGACAACGTGCAAAAGATTTCAATCCCAAATCTTCTACTTTTACAATATCGGCACCCATCTCTACAATAAGCCCCTTAACTTGTTCTACCAACGCATCAATCGGTTCGCGCCATTTATGCGTGTCTAAAATAAACGTTGCTTGATATTCTTTTTTCATTTTATTATCGTTCTATAAAATTCAGGCCTTTTATGACGCCTTTGTCAATAAGGACTTCAATGTTCTTTTCAAATTTTTTCGTAACTTCAGGTAATTCTGCTATTTCTTGCTCTGTCAAGCGTCCTAAAACAAAGTTGTCGAGCTGCATTGTGGGTGATCCCAAGCCAATGCGATAACGTATAAAACCATTTCCTAAATGTGAAACAATGCTTTTTATGCCATTGTGACCCGCATCTCCCGGAATGGTTGAAACTTTGAATTTTAACCAAGGAATCGTAACATCATCACAAATAACCAACACTTCTTCCGCTTTTAGTTTGAAATAGTGACAAAAAGCTTGAACGGCTTCGCCACTTAAATTCATAAAAGTTTGCGGTTTTATGCAGTAAACTTTGTGATCTGCAATAGAAATAACAGCAACTTGACACTTGCACTTTTTGTTTTCCTCCCAGCATCCTCCCTTAGACTTTACTAAAGCATCTAAGAGTAGAAAACCCATATTGTGGCGCGTGAGCGCATATAACAAGCTTGGATTTCCTAATCCTACGAGCAAACTTATGGTCCAATTTAGAGCAGGCATCAAGTAGACTTATCTTATTTACTTTTTGCTACCTTCTTTTTCGTCTTCAGCTGCTTCAGAGCTATCGTCTTCTAACTCTACGCAAGAAACAACAACGTCATCTGCAGGAGTTTTGTAAGCGATGCCTTTAAGTGCAGGCAAATTCTTAACGTGCATAGAAGTACCCAAGCCTAAGCTTGCAATATCAACCTCAATAAATACAGGAAGATTGTCTGGTAAGCAAGAAATGGCAACCGTATGACGAGCAATATCCAAAAGGCCTCCACCTTCTTTTACGCCAATAGGATCGCCGATAAAACGTAAAGGTACGTTGGCAACCATAGGCTTGTCAGCAGCAATTTCTTTAAAATCAATGTGTAAGTAATTATCCTTTCGAGGATCGCGTTGCTCTGCTTGTAACATCGCTAGAGTTGTTTCTTCACCGCAAACGAGTTCTATAAAGGCAACCCCATCACCTTTTTCTAACATCATTTTACGGAATTCAGGTGTCAAAATTTGTAACTGTTTTACGCCCGAATGACCATAAACGACGGCAGGAATATACCCACTTTTACGTAAACGTCCACTTGCCCTGGAACCATTCACTTCACGCTTTTCAACAACAAGTCGTATCTTTTTCATAAATCTTTTATTGCTATAACAACTTTTTATACTTTAAAGTAACTACACATTAAAGAAGCAAAATTTTTTACAACATACAACTTAAAAAATGGTTTTTTTGCAAAATGGAGAAAATTGGAAGAAAAATTTGGATTAAAACATACGGCTGTCAGATGAATATGCGTGATAGCGATACGCTTAAAACGCTCTTGAAAGCCGACGGACACTGTATTGTTGATGTGGAAGAAGAGGCGGACATAGCACTTTTATATACTTGTAGCATTCGCGATCTTGCAGAAAGTAAAGCTTTGGGAAAAGCAGGACGTTTGATACGTAACAAGAAAAAGAATCCTAATTATCGTATTGGAATTTTAGGTTGTATGGCTTCGCGACAAGGTAAAAACTTGTTAAAAAGGTTGCCACAACTAGATTGGATTATTGCGCCACAAAATTTGGCTGACGCACCGCAGCTAATTCGCCAGACTCTAGAAAATGATCTTACCGATTGTTTAGTTTCTGAAATTCCTGAAACATTTGATTTTTCGTGTTATGAAGCAAAGGGTGCCGCTCAAGCGACTTTGTTCGTTCCTATTCAGCAAGGGTGCAATATGGCCTGTTCGTACTGTATTGTGCCACAGACGCGAGGTCGGCAACAAAATCGTTCCTTGATATCCATCTTAAAAGAAATTGAAACGGCTGCTCAAGAGGGTACAAAGGAAATTACTTTGTTGGGGCAAATCGTTAATTCCTATCAGGATCCAGAAACACAGAAGCGCTTTTCGGATTTGTTAGAAGCTGTGCAGGCAATTGAAGGGATTGAACGTATTCGTTTTGTTTCTCCACATCCTGCTTTTTTTACTGATAATTTAATCGAATGTTTTGCAAAATTGCCTAAGTTGTGTCCTGCAATTCACTTGCCTGTTCAAAGTGGGTCGGATCGCTTATTGAAAGAGATGCACCGTGCCTATACAAAAGAAAAGATTTATGCGATTGTGGACAAATTGAGGGCCATTAATCCATTGTTTTCCATTTCTACGGATATTATTGTAGGGTATCCTGGTGAAACAGAAATTGACTTTAAAGATACCTGCGAGCTTTTTGATCGTATTCAGTTTGATATGGCTTATATCTTTAAATATAGTCCACGTCCCTCAACCCTTGCTGCACCTCAACAAGATACCATCTTGGGAATAGAAGATGCTATTAAGGAAGAACGTAATCAAATTCTTTTGGAGAAATTAAGTCGTTATTCAACGGCTTACAACAAGCGCTTTTTAGATGCCCAGCAAACGATTTTGATAGAAGGCAAGCCCCATCGCGGTACTGGTAAACTTTTTGGTCGCAATGTTTATAATAAGAAGGTTATTGTTGACGGTCCTGAAGCTTGGATTGGTACCTTGAAGACAGTACATATAACAAAAACCTCTTCCAGTATTCTCGAAGGTAGGGTTTTGTGATTTAACAGATACCTTACAAAATCGAAAATAAAGATCTTTATCAACTTGCATTAATGCTCGTAAGGATGATTTTAAGTAAGCAAATTATACAAATTTTTTTGCTTTCTCGAATGAATTGAAGCTGAGTTTGTTGAGGATTTTATTTTTGTCTTTTTTAACCTATTTTAGCATTTACATTTCTCTTGATACAGTTTACACAATTAATTGT
>CAZIZB010000017.1:0-10313 GCA_964543635.1 uncultured Opitutales bacterium
TCATAGTTAGTTTTTTTAATCATCATTCACATCTTTTCCCTTTACGATTGACCTTATGGATGATTGTGGCAATCTAGATGTATGTTACCGATTTCTTGTGTAATTATTGCGCGTAATGAGGCAGAGGCTTTAAAACGTTGTTTGTCGTCTATTCATAGATGGATAAAGGAAATTATCGTTGTTATCAATGATTGTACGGATGACACACAAAAAGTAGCAGAACAGTTTGGGGTACGTGTTATTGAACATGCTTGGGAAGGTTATGCAAAACAGAAGAATTTTGGTATAAGTTGTGCACAAGAAGCATGGATTTTACGATTAGATGCCGATGAGGAAGTTTCTGAAGCATTGAAGCAACAAATTGAGGATTTTTTTCAAAAAACACCGCCTGCAGATTGTGATGTTGTTTATTGTCAACGGCATAATCGCTATTTAAATCATTGGTTACGATATGGACGATCGAAAGATTCTTGTCCTATTTTGTTGAGAAAAAGAGCCGTTAAATGGATTGGAACAGTTCATGAAGGCCTACAATATTCAGGGAAAAAACATTATCTGCAAGGTCCTCTTTGGCATTATACAGAAACTTCCATTGAACAAACCTTACAAAAACAGATCAAATACGCACATTTATCAGCCCCAGTGCTCGCACAAAGACATTCTTTAGGCATTCTTATGTTAAAGTGTTGCCTAAATCCCTTAACAAATTTTATCAATCGTTACATTCTAAGAGGTGGTTTTTTAGACAAATTCCCAGGATTTTACTACGCAACCATAACCTCTTTTTATACCTTTTTAAAATATTTATTGGCAATAGAACTACGTTTAAAGCGAAATGAATGAATACACATTGGTCTTATTAGCTGCAGGCAAAGGAAGTCGTTTCGGCGGCTTAAAACAGCTACATACTTTTGAACCTCAAGGTGCTACGTTGGCAGAATTTGCGCTTTGGGATGCTTGGCAGCACGGTTTTCGTAATTTTGTTGCTGTTGTTAGTGAAGAAACGCAAGAAGGTTTTCAGGAAATTTTTAAAAAATGGGGATTAGAAGATCGCTCAATATGCATTTTACAAGAACAGAATGATTCCAAAACAAAGCAATTTTTTCGACAAAAACCTTGGGGAACTGCTCATGCTTTGTACTCCGTTCGCCAACACGTACATACACCTTTCGTCATTATCAATGCAGATGATTTTTATGGTCGAGATGCTTACCATTATGCAGCACAATTTCTACAAACCCACAAAAAAGATTACGCGCTTGTAGGGTATCCTCTTGGGAAAACACTTTCTCTAAACGGTTCTGTTTCACGGGCTGTATGCACGCTCAATGAAGATCATTATGTAACGCATTTGCAGGAATATGGTCACATTGAAGAAAAAAATGGCCAAATCATAGGGCAGTTGGACGATCAATCTTTGGTTTTAGATACAAACACTTTTGTTTCTTTAAATTTTTGGATCCTGCAACCTAGCATTTTTAAGCCATTAGAAGAAAAATGGAATATGTTTTTAGAGCAGCTAACCGATCCACAAAAAGATGAATTTTATCTTCCGGTAGCCATCCAGTCTATTGCTCAAGATTTAGACTTGAATATTCACTGCCTACCAAATCTTAATGGGCCTTGGTTGGGAGTAACGTATGCACAAGATGTTGCGTTTGTGCAAAATGTCTTGGCGGATTTAACACAAGAAAAGCAATATCCATTACACATGTTGGCTCAATTCAAAAAATAAGCTGCTTAAAAACTGAATTTATAAAAAATTTTAAAAAAAACTTTATAAAGAGATGAACGTTTTTAATTTTTTGAGGTCTCAATTAATACAAGCATTTATAAATTCGATTTATTTTATCTTAAGCCCCAACGCGGGGCTTTTTCTGTTTTCCCAAAAAGGTAAACTTGGAAACGATCTTCCTTTTTATGATTACGCTTCAAATTGTTCCCCTAAATAGAATTTGCGACTATTAGGATCATTGAGGAGATCATGGCGACTTCCCGAGCAAAGAATTTTGCCATCATAAAGCAGATAAGCACGATCAACTACACGTAAGGTTTCGCGGACATTGTGGTCGGTAATCAAGATACCAATGCCACGTTTTTTTAGATTAATAATGATTTGCTGAACTTCTTGAACACTGATAGGGTCGACGCCACTAAAGGGTTCATCCATAAGCAAAAATTGAGGATTTGTAACAAGGGCACGCGTAATTTCTAAGCGTCGGCGTTCACCACCACTTAAAGTATACGCTTTTTGTTTGGCAACTTTCGTTAATCCAAGATTTTCAAGAGCCTCTTGTGTCTTTTTCTCAATTTCAGAACGCTCCATCGGCAAGGTTTCCAAAATTGCACGAATATTATCTGCAACAGACAACTTTCGAAAAACCGAAGCTTCTTGCGGCAGATAGCCAATACCTAAGCGTGCACGCTTATACATCGGCAATGCGGTAATATCTTGATCGTTAAAGATAACTTTACCACGAGTAGCTGCAATAAGCCCAACAATCATGTAAAAACACGTTGTTTTACCAGCACCGTTGGGACCTAGCAAACCAACTACTTCACCCGCTTTTACGGAAACATTAACGCCACGAACCACTTCACGATCGCCATAAACTTTTACAAGATTTTCTGTAGAAATAGAAGGTAGATCTGTCATTTTTATTCGGAAAGTAAAACTTGAGAACGTTGTTTATTATCTGGATTTTCAACAATAATGCGTCCAGAATGTTTATAAAAAGTGATTTTCCCTCCACGAAAAGTGCCTTGCGTGGAAGAATGAACAACCGGATTTTCTGTTAAAACCATTTTCCCTTCACCCGGAAAAATATCTGCTTTTTCAGAATTCGCACGTTTAAGCTCGCCTGTTTCTGGATCTTGAGCTTCTAAAAATACCCGTTGAGTTGCAACAATTTTCTTAATTTGGCCGATGGGTTCATTGGTACTTACTTGCTTGGGTTGAATTTGTTTAAATTGTAATAAATAAGACCACCGATGGATTTCTAACGAAGGAACTGCTTCACCATAAACCCAATGGTTGAGTGCTATGGGTTGTGGTTCGTTTGGTTTAGAATACACCCACATGTGCTCACATTCTCCATAAAAATTCTTACTACGAATTTGCACTTTTCCCCAAAAGGTAAATTCGTTATGGTCTTTAAAACGCAACATTTCCATACGATCACTCGTGATTGTTGTCGAAGGTGTTGTAGCCCGAACCATAAAAGGGGTAAAAACCACAAACAAGTATTTCCATAGAATTTTCATGATTTAATCATAAAACATTACCGTTGCATTTTTCCCAATATAAACGCGTGAAAAAGCTTTTCCTGCTTGTCGTCCTTCCCATTGCCAGTCTTCGCCCACAATCGTGTATGTGGGATTGGTAATCGTTAGCAAGGTTTTTCCTTGAGCTTGCTGTTGCGGTAAAGAAATAACAGCTTTATCGCTTCGTACCACCATGTCAACTTGCGAAAGATCTTCCGGCGAAAAGAAGGTAATACACATTTTTGCCATCTTGATCTTCGATTCAGAAAGATATTTGACCTGATCCCCCTGGCAAATCCAGGTTTTTTGACCTTGTGGATTAAACATGGGACATAAAAAACCGCTTAAAGGGGCATCAGCTTGGAACCGAAACAAATCCGCTTGAGCTAAAGAAATAAAGTTTCCTATAAAAAGGGCAAACATCGAAGAAATCCCTCCGATGTTCTTACTTTTATTTCTTAAAAATGCCATAGCATCAAGATGCAGAATTGATCGACATTGCAGCGCGACGACTCAAGCGAACTTTTCCGCCCTTATCAATATCAATGCACATAACAATCATGGTATCACCAACTGAGCACACATCTTTCGGGTGGTTGACTTTACAGTTCGAAAGTTCTGAAACATGTACAAGGCCTTCTTTACCTGGCAAACATTCAACAAAAACGCCAAAGTCTTTGATGCTCTTAACAATCGCTTGATAAACCTTACCTACTTCAATTTCTTGATCTAAGGCTCGGATTTCATCAAGGGCTAATTTAAGCGATTCTGCATTGCGTGCATAAACAGAAACTTTTCCAGAATTATCCTCGCAAATATCAATTTGACAACCTGTTGTTTCGGTCAAACGTTTGATGTTCTTACCACCAGGACCAATCAAAGCACCAATTTTTTCTGGATTGATATAAATCACCTCTAATTGTGGTGCAAACGGACTTATTTCCGTACGATGTTGCGGCATAACTGATTGCATAACTTCTAAAATCTTAGCACGTGCGCGCGAATTTTGACGAATAGCTTCCTCCATAATCGATAAAGGAAGTCCGGCAATCTTCAAATCCAATTGAAATCCGGTAATACCTTGTGCAGTACCGCAGATTTTGAAATCCATATCACCAAAATGGTCTTCATCACCAATAATATCGGTTAATAAGCGATAACTTTCAATCTTATTGTCCGCGTTGTGGCGTGTAACTAAACCAATTGAAATACCGGAAACAGGAGCTAATAAAGGCACACCTGCATCTAACAAGGCCAACGTTCCACCACAAACCGAAGCCATGGAAGTAGAGCCGTTAGAACTCATAATATCCGAAACGACACGGATAGAATAAGGGAATTCCGTTTCCGAAGGGATTACTGGCAAAAGCGAACGTTCTGCGAGTGCTCCATGCCCAATTTCTCTGCGTCCTACAAAACCAAACCGACCTGTTTCACCAACTGAATAAGGTGGGAAGTTATAATGTAGGATAAAGGATTTTGATTGTGCACCACCGGTTAGCGCATCTAAATCTTGTGCGTCACGATTGGAACCCAAGGTAACACTGACAAGGGCTTGTGTTTGACCGCGTTCGAAAAGAGCTGAACCATGAACCTCTTTTGGTAAAACATCCACATCACAAGCGAGGTGGCGGATTTCTTCCAATTGGCGTCCATCTAAACGCTTCGATTCTTCTAAAACAGCCGTACGACAAACCGTTTCTTGTAAAGCTTCAAAAGCAATAGCGATAGGATCCTTGGCGTCTTCTTCGCTTGCAAATAAGCCTGCTGCAACAGCCTTAGCAACTGCTTCTTTTTTGACTAATTTTACACTTAAATCAGCAGTTTTGCGGCAGGTTTGAAACCATGCGGCTTTTAAAGCCTCCGTAAAGTTATCTTCGCAAAACTTTAAAATCTCTGGCTGGGCTACATGTGGCACATACGACAATTTTTCTAGATTAACCTGACGAGCTAATTCTTCTTGTGCGTCCAAAATCGGTTGAATTGCTTTCTGGGCAAAATGTAAGGCTTCAATAAAGCGGTCTTCTGGCAATTGATCTGCGCAACCTTCAATCATGAGGGCATCGGTACGATTTCCAACATAAATTAGGTCGAGGTTGGATTCAAATTGCTGATCATTAACGGGATTGACGATAAATTCACCATCAATTTCTCCGATACGAACACAAGCAATAGGTCCCTTCCAAGGGATATTGGAGCACATAAGTGCGGCCGAGGCACCATTGACCATCAAAATATCTGGCTCATTTTTTAAGTCTGCTGCGAGCAGTAAACCAATAATTTGAACTTCATTGAGAAAGTCGCTTGGAAATAAAGGACGCAAAGGACGATCGCACAAGCGTGAGGTTAAGATTTCTTTTTCACTGGGTTTACCTTCACGTTTGACATAGCCACCTGGGAAACGTCCTGCAGCAGAAAACTTTTCGCGATAATCAACGGTTAACGGGAAAAAGTCTTGATTAGGGCCCACTTCTGGAGCCATTGTTGCCGACACAAAGACAACTGTATTACCGGATTGGACTGTAACAGAACCATTAGCTCTTTGAGCTAACGTTCCTGTAGAGAAAGATAAATCCATTCCGTTAACACTAACGGAATACTTTTGTTTAAGCATGATGCTAAGAGATTAAGATTAGTGACGGAGGTTTAAGCGATTAACGACGTCTTGATACTTTTCGAAATTGTTCTTTTTGAGATAGGCCAACAATTTACGACGACGATTTGCTAAGGCGATAAGACCTCTACGAGAGTGAAAATCCTTAGCGTGTACCTTTAAATGTTCTGTTAAATAAGAAATGCGTTGCGTCAACAAAGCAATTTGCACTTCGGATGATCCTGTATCCTTTTCGTGCTTCTGAAAAGATTTAACAATTGTTTGTTTTGTTTCTACTGTAGTAACCATATTTATCTTATATAGAATTAAGATGACATGTTTTGGGTCATAGAGACAAGCAAAAAGTAACAAAACATTTCCACATTTTCTTCTATTAGCATTTCTTCGTTGCAATTTTCTTTATAAAAAGGTACTATTAATGCGATGCAACTTCGTAGGACAGTTTCAAAAAAGATGGGTAATACCTTTTTTACCTCATTGCTATTTTTATTTATTTTAGCGACAACGTTGCGGGTTTGTACGAATAAGACCATGCAAGAATGTAAGCTAACCAATGTTTTTATACAGGAAACTCAATCTTATTATCTTTTGGAAAACTTGATGGCTTTAACCCGCGATTATGCCCATCAATTGACCCAAAACCCGATGATGCCGAATTTGTTTTTGAGTGTATTTGCGTATCGGGACAAAGATAAATCGAGTGGTAAAACCGGAACTATTATCGATTTCAATGGCTCGCTAAGCAAAGAGCAAATTGTGCCTAATGATTTCCCATTGCAAATCAGCAGTTGGGATATCAAAGGTGGACCTATTTTTTGGCAAGATACAAAGAAGGATGCAAATGACGAACGTTATTTAGCGGAAGTTTTTATGTTGGGAGAATTGGCAATCGATTCCAAGTTAGTTCCTAATTGGAAAGCACGTATCGTACAAACCATGGAGATCGAACGTAACCCGCTTTGTGACTTCCAGTTGTATGCAGAAGGGGATACGCTTATTAATGGCAATATTTCTTTTGGGGGAGACTCTTGGCTTATTAATTTTTATGGACCTGTTCAAGTAAATGGTAATACACGTTTCCAGGGTTATGCCGGATGGGTTTCCACATCAACTATAAGTCATGCTTGCCGATTTTATAATAGAGTAAATCTAGCAGGTCATGCGTTGGGGATTAATGAAAAGGATAGTAGTGTTGAATCTAAAAAAATTCCAGAAAAATACTGTTTTTATGACAATAGTGATTTTTATGATGGGTTTACAAATTCCTATGAAGAAGGAGCAACAACTTTTTATATAAAATCCGAAAAACTTGAAGATTTTAGTAACAAAAATTCAATTAGTAGTAGCTACAATAATTACGAACAATATCTGTTTAGCACCTTTAAAGGAAATTTCATGACGCGAGGGCGTGTTTACCGACCCTGTGGTTTTGATCCGATCTCAGATTGGGGATATTGGTACTATGATAGCTCTAGTAAACCTAAAGGAGGTAGCTCAGACAATGCTAACATACTCGATATGTGCCTGGGCTTACATAATTTATGTAAGTCATCGGCGAATACCTATTTGTCTAAAGATGATAGCACTAATCAACATCCATTGTCTGACAATACAGACAATACTGCCAGTACTGCAACAGAAGTCTTACGAGGCTTAGATGCGTATCAAATGACTGAAAAAGCGCGTTTAGTTGAGACACAAAAAGCCATAAGTACACCTGGATTAGAAGTACGATTGTTATTAAAAAATTTAACAGAAGATGAAAAAGCAAGTTTACGCGTTCCCATATCTTTCCCCTATGTTACTTATGATTCCACCCATTTTCCTGCAAAAAATGACAACCTCTATCTTAATTATTATCTAAAGTTAAAATTCCAAGGAAATTCCATTTTTGAGGATTTAGTATTTTATAAAAATCCTTTTGGTTCTGGAGCACATTATCGTTTTGACAATGATGATGATCCAGGTAAAAAAAACGCACGTATTACCGTTGCGCATAAAGACAACACATTTTTTTATTGGCAAACAATTCTAGATAATAAATTAATGGCAAGATCCGTAGATTTTGATGAACGATCAAAAATAAGCGATGATTTAACATCTATCTTTATCACCCAAAAAGGATTCGATCTAGTAGGTTATAATGATCCCTCTTCGCCACCCCATAAGCTTGTTGAAAAGGTGGATACTGACAATAATCCTTATTGGACTCTAGATTCAACAAAATTGCGCCTCTATACGAGTGAGCCTGGCTATCAATTTATCTATGACCGTAATCGAGCTAAATGGATCCAATTAATGGATATTGATGTTGCAAAATTAAAAGAAGCAACAGATAGTGGCGTTTTAGCCTCTACTTGGGCTAGTGATTTAAATCGTACCATAAAAATAAATTGCTATTGGCAAGGGCATGCAAACAATGCCAATTGTAATTATAATAGTTATGACAGTACTTCAGGCAATACAGAAGACATTCGATTGAATTATGCTTCAAAAAGAATAAATTTTTTAGAATCTTATGGTACTGGTTCTTATCTTTATCCTTCTAGTTTTGCTCCCGTTATAGATATTGGTGTACGCCTTATCAATGCAGAGGAATTACCAGAAGGAGGTATGACACTTATCTGTCCTTATCCATTGTATATAAAAGGAGATTTCAATACGATAAATATGAAACCCAAGGCTTGCCTCATCACCGATTCACTCACGATTTTAAGTAAAGATTGGCAAGATTGGCGTAGCAGTATGAATTTTGGTACTTCGTATTTGTATTCTTCAGATGGTACAAGTTGTGATCCATATATTTCTCCAACAACCATTTATGCACATGTTATAACCGGAAGGACACATCCGCATTATTGGTTAAAAAATAATACAACCAATAATACATTATTCTCTGATTTTGGTATTCACGATGCTTTTAGAACGCTTGAAGATATATCTTCTCCAATTAAGTTTTATGGATCGTTATTATTGCCCTATTATTGTCAACGCCAATGGGAGCCGCCTATAGATTTTGCACATGCTAGTAGAAGTCCTTCATGGTTTGCTTATGCGCCATTCTATCTGGGGACCAAAGATGGAGAATGGACAAAGATGCGAACCGCTCCTGGTATGCCGACTTATCTAAAAGTAGGTCGCGGCCGTAAAACACAGGCTATCGGCTCAATGGTGCATGATTCTTTAGTTAATAATATTCTCGGACATAAAAAAGATAATGCTACAAATGATGACCTTGGGGCCTACACTTTTTCAGACTATCATACCAATTTACCAAACTTTTTAAAATATCCAAAAGATCCCGAGTAATGATCAAAAAATAAAGCCATCCTGCAGGATGGCTTACAATTTTCATTCTTAAGGGTAATATTAGCTTGTAATTACTAAAATAGGTTCAGATTTGTTATACTTGGCAGATTGTAAGGTAAATAGCTGCGATAACATCATGAAAGTCGATTTAGATTCTAAGTCATTGTCAGCAATGTAGAACCATTTTCCGCGATAACGATAAGCGACATAAGCATTTTTTGGACGCATACGTGTTGTGCCTTCTGAAAATTGCACTTTCAACAACTTATTGAAAATTGGCGACCAATCAAATTCCGAACCATCTGCATTCTTAGTTACTGTGACCAAGCCAGCGTCTTTGTCGGCTTGAGGCACCTCAACACCTTGTGATAAGAAGAAGAAGATACCCAACAAAGTCTTTCCACGCATAACTAATTTGGAAGGGGACATATCCATGAAATTAACTTTAAATTTGTACATGTCTGCAGCTGGATTCAAATCTGCTAAACGTTTTAACTCTGCTACTTCTTTCTCGAATGCTGGCTTTTTAGCAATGCGCATGTACAAACTGGAAAAATTTTCATCCGGATGTTCACCTAATTCAATAAGATGATTACGCTCTAACCGATCCAATAATTCCGAAAAACGGAAGAAATTGGCATATTCTGGTGCGAAAACAGGCGTAGGACCACTAGCTGTAGGAGCATTATGCAAATTATTAATACGCTCTACGCAGAGATTGAATACTCGCGCTGGCTTCCAACCCGACTCAAACATCGACAAAATAATCGGCAACTGAATCGGTGTCATCATCTTGGCTGCAAACTCTTTTCCATTCAATTGAGAATACGCATTTGTTGCTGCACTTTTATTACTTAATCCTAGCTTACCTGTAACTTTTCCAGAAAAACTAGAACCCCAAACCGTCTTTTCTGCTGAACCTTCTCCAGATGTATCAAAATTGAGTGTTTGAGACATTGTAGAAACCTCCAAAAACATCGGATTATCACGATAACGCAAACGAACGATATTCGCTAGCAACTGCTCGTCTGAATTTTGAATAAGCGCTTGATTATATTTGTGTTGCGAGCTTCTCAATGCACGAGGACCAACGGGTGTTGATTGACAACCACCTAACAACAATACT
>CAZIZB010000018.1:0-10174 GCA_964543635.1 uncultured Opitutales bacterium
AGCAGCTTTCATGCCGATTTGCAAATTTTTCTTCATTTTATTCTCTTTTAACGCTTGATTTAAACAATATTCTCTACTAGATTTAAAACATGTTAAAGGGATTAAAGCGTTCGTTTATAGCGGGGCTCATTGTTTTGATGCCATTAGGGGTTACTTTCGTAGTTATTCGGTTTTTATTGGAGAAAATTGGACAACCTGCGAGCGTACTTTTCTTCGGTTCTTGGATTGATAGTTTAGATCAACGGTGGGTGGAATTTTTTGCAAGTCTATTGTCCATGCTCATCGTTATCGGCCTAATAACGATTTTTGGATGGCTTTCGAAATTCTTTTTAGGCAAAACCTTTTTGAAATTTACCGAAAGCTTAATTCAAAATATTCCCTTCATTAACACGATTTACAATACCGTAAAACAGATCGTTGACACAATTGGTCAAAACAAAAAGGCTGTTTTTGAAAAAGCTGTTTTGGTCCAATTTCCAAGCGAAGGCATGTATTCGATTGGTTTTTTAACCAACCGTTCTCAGGGTGAAACTCAGGAAAAGACCAAGGAAGTTGTTTGCAATGTTTTTGTCCCGACAACCCCCAATCCAACTACAGGTTTTCTTATTATGGTCCCAGAAAATAAGATAATCGCGTTAGACATGTCCGTTGGAGATGCAATCAAACTTATTATTTCCGCTGGAGCCGTTAATCCGCAAATTGCCTCGCAAGTTCCGGAAGAAATCCCGTCCATTGATGAAAAGGAATAACGGGTGCAAGCATTTTTAATAGAACATTATAAAGGTGTTTGTTATGCTTTGCTTTTTATTGTTTTACACCTTATAATTTTTTACAACATTCGACGATTGCAACAATGGTTCGCACGGCTAGAACTTGGCAAAACAGTTCTAAAACCGTTATTTTTTAAATTACGGATTAAAATCTACACTCTTTGGGGATTTTTAATCCTATGGATGACTACTAAATTTTTGCAATTATGGCTGGCGGCTAAGCTCTGCAAAGCATGTTCTAGCTTTGTTTTTTGTCTCATTTTAGGGGATTTTTTATGCCTCGTTTGTCTCATTGTTTTTAGACAATTTATTAAAAATCTATCGGATATTTATCCTTTATTGCAAAAACTCCTCTTTTTCGGGTTTGTGTTACTTGGATGCGTAGTTGCGGCCAATAACTTAGGCTATTCCATTGGCGGCCTTTTAACAACGTTAGGTATTGGAGGCGCCGCAATCGCTTTCGCTGCTCAAAATACCTTAAGTAACCTATGGGGTGCTGTTTCCATCTTACTTGACCAACCCTTTAAAGAAGGTGATTGGATCCGTATTGGCAGTAAAGCTTATGGTCGTGTTGAATCTATTGGTCTACGTTCTACACGCTTGCGCACTGAACAAAATACGCTTGTTATCATTCCCAACAATATTCTTATGAATGAGTATGTCGAAAATTCTTTTCAAAAAACCTGCAAATAATCGTTGTTATTAACCCTAAAATAAGCTTGTGTAAAATTATGTCTTTTTTGTCGAACATCTTAAATACTTTAAATCCTGAGCATCCTATTTATGTAGTCGGGCATGAACGAGCGGATGGAGACGCCATTGGAAGCCAAACAGCCCTAACCTTACACTTAAATGCTTTAGGTTGGGAGGCGTATGCAGTACAAACGGAAGACATTGCAGATGTTTATAAGCCTTTTGTTGAAACCGTTCCTCAAGTAACCTTAGAAGAAATTCAAGAACCTGCAACTTGGTTTGCTGTTGATTGTGCCAAACGTGCACGTGTCGCACCTGCAGTTCAAATGAAAGATTATACCTTGCTTATAGATCATCATCCTGCAGAAGAAACGTGGTCCAAATTTAGTTGTATCCAAACGAACGCATGTTCTACGTGTGAAATTCTTACTTTTTTACTCAGCCAAAATGGTTATAAATTCAATAACAGCCATATCAATAATGCTTTGTATCTAGGCTTACTAACAGACTCTGGAAATTTCTCGCATAGTAATACAACTCAGCATACCTTTGAATGCGCAGAACATTTAGTTCGAGCGGGCGTTAAACCTTACAAAATCATACAGCAAATTTTTAACAACAAAAGCCCGAAACAACTCAAATTACAAAGCATTTTTCTAAACAACGTCACCCTTCACGCAAAGGACCAAATAGCGATCGCAACCTTATCGACAAAGGATTATGAAGCTACTCAAACAGAACACAAGGAAACCGAAGGTTTTGTAAACCAATTATTAACTATTAAAAACGTAAAAATAGGCGTTTTTTTAGAATATAATACAACCTTTGTAAAGGGTAGTTTGCGTTCTTCTGAACCTTCCATTTTGGTCAATAAAGTGGCTCAACAATGGGATGGTGGCGGACACCCTTGTGCAGCTGGATTCCGTTGTCCAAATGAAGATTTTTCTTTAGATAAATTAATTCACGCATTAGCAAAATCACTCGATTAAGTATGGGAAATTCGAGAACTAAACCTTCGTTAGATTTAAACGGTGTGCTCCTTATTGATAAGCCCTATGGGTGTTCTTCTTTTGATGTCCTTAGAAAACTTAAATACCATTTTGGCATAACGAAATTAGGGCATGCAGGTACCCTAGATCCCTTAGCAACAGGCTTACTGGTTGTCGTCTTAGGAAAAGCTACCAAGCTCTCACAAACACTCATGTGTGGTCAAAAAGAATACACAGGAACGATCCAACTTGGCGTTGAAACTTCTACTTACGATGCAGAAGGTGAAATTGTAAATACACAACCTGTAGACGGTATTACTCAAGAATCTATTCAACAGGTAATGAAAGGATTTTTGGGCGATCAATATCAGCAACCGCCTATGTTTTCTGCAAAAAAAAAGAATGGAGTTCCGCTTTATAAATTAGCACGCAAAGGGCAAGAAGTTGACCGTGAGCCCAATTTTATTACCATTTTTAGCTTTGAAATGGAGCACTTTGATTTACCCAATATCACTTTTCGTGTAAAATGCTCCAAGGGTACTTATATTCGTTCCCTTGCTTATGACCTAGGCAAGAAAGTTGGCTGTGGAGCGCATTTAACGTCTTTACGACGAACCCGTAGCGGCTCACTTAGTATTGATCAGGCAATTACATTAGATGCGCTATTGGAACAAAACACAAGCTTCTTGATGGAACACATCATTCCTTGCGAATACTTCATAAAAAGCCCATTTGCATGAAGCCTCTACACTTAGCCATTGGCATTTTTGATGGAGTACATCGCGGACATCGTCATTTACTTCAGTCGGCAATTGAAGCTGCAAAAAAAGAAAAGGCTTTGTCAGGCGCTTTAACCTTTCATCCACATCCTAAACAAGTGCTTCAGTTGCCAGATGCTCCACAGCTTATTTATCCGATACAGCAGCGTTATTGGTTGCTAAAACAATTAGGATGCAACTCCGTTTTTGTTAAAAAATTTACAGAACAATGGGCACATTTAGCTCCTGACCAGTTTTTTGCTTATTTGATGCGGCTCTTTCCTAATTTATCGCATCTCTATGTAGGAGAAGATTTTCGTTTTGGACATAAAAGACAGGGGACATTAGACCTACTTCAAAGGTTTTGCGAGAAAACGGCTGTTCAACTTCACATTATTCCGCATTTAAAACAAAATGGTGAAAAAATCTGTAGCACACGCATTCGAAAGGTCCTTAATGAGGGTTTTGTTTCCTTTGCCAATCAACTCCTTCATAAACCTTACCATTGCGTAGGCTATATCACGCCAACTTGGCAATTCCAACATCGCTGTGAATTAAAGCTAAAGGACGGTATGTATGCTTGCCGAATGTTTTGTAAAAAAGCCGAACAAAACCTAACCCTTCAGGTCAAACAAGGCCTTTATCAGCTTATTTCTGACCTAGATCCAAGCTTTCAAAAAGGAACCTGCTTACTTGAATTTCAAAAGGAATTGTAAGATTTGTGATCCACTATCCACTAGGAATTCTTACCCTCATTTGCATTTTCAATCTAAGCTTCACTTGTTGTTGGCTGCAGACAAAAACACAGATAGTCTCCGTTTTGCTTTATGTATTTCTGCTACTCCTTTGGACCAAGTACAAACAAATCCATTGGCCTTACAAAAAAGTTACGATTTTCGCTTTTATCTTAAGTGGTTTATCCGTCTTCTTGATGCTACAAGAAGTCCAAAGCATTTCACAAAAAGGATTTTTTACAAAAGGCACGTTTACTTTTGAAAAACGCTTTCAAACTAAGGAAAATAACCTTGGAGGTATTGGCATCCTTCGTTTGGAAGATGGAACACAACGAACGCTTTATCTTCATACTCGTAAACAAAAAGAACCGATAGATCCCGCTTATACATACCAGTTCTCAGGTTATGTAAAACCGCTCATCAATCCTTTTGTGACGAAACAAAACTTTTCCTTCTATCTTTGGTCGAGAGGGATTCGTTGTCATGCCACCCAAGCACATTTATACAAACCTTCGCAAACAACCCAGTTTTTACAGCTTTGCCGCAATTATTTTGCTAAGGCTTTAACCTTAAAGGATCCATTAACCACTTCTGTTTTTCAAGCGATTTTAATGGGGAAAAAGGAAGCCATTCCTCGAGATCAACTTCAACATTTTTTCTATACCGGAACTATGCATCTTTTTGCAGTCAGTGGGTTACATGTGGGTGTTGTCAGCAGTTTTATTTTCTTTATGTGCAAACTTCTCCTGTTTCCAAGATGGCTAAAAATCTTCTTTACGGGAATAAGCGTTTTGTTTTACGCCTCAATCGTTGGCTTTAGTCCATCCACTTTGCGGGCAACTTGTATGGTCTTCTTCGTACTACTTGCACAAATCTTCAACCGCCCTATAGATATTTGTGCTGCATTCTTCAACACAATTGGCCTAACACTCCTCTTTAATCCTTACGCTTTATGGGATGTCGGATTTCAACTCTCTTATGGTGTGGTTGCAAGCATTTTGTGTGTAGGTATTCCTTTAGCCTATGCTTCTTCACGTAATTATTCTACTTTGCATGCAACTTGCATCGTCTCATTTTGTGCCAGCGCAATGAGTAGCTTGTTTTCTATCTATTATTGGAATCTATTTAGTCCTTGGACTTTTATCGCAAACCTGCTCCTCATTCCTCTCGCAAGCGGCATTGTAATCCTGGGACTTATAAGCGCCTTAATAAGCGTTTGTTGTCCCCTACTCTTACCCCTCATTCATGCCATCGCACAAACCGCTATTACTTGCCTACTCAAAAGCGTTACCTGCTTGGAATCCTTTCCATTGGCTACCCTGGAGCTTAGACTACATCCTCAAGTCTTCTATGGGCTACTATTCCTATTTCTTCTCAAAATCCTACCACAAAAAAAGCCTGTTTTAGACTAAGTAAAAAACTTACAACTTTGAAAGATTTTTTGTAAAAAATCTCTCAATCTCTCTTAAAACTTTTGTTCATTGCCCAACAATATTGTGCAATGAATAAAAGTTTTTGAGGGTTTAAGGGAAACTTTTTTCAAAAAGTTCCCTTATAATAGGCGTTCCGCAATTTCAAATTACTTCTTAGTTGCCTTTGCTTTCTGTTTTAAAGCTGCCGAACGATTTTTGGAAGGCATACCTGTATTGGGTACTGTTACACGGTAACGACCGATCTTATTTTTAATCAAGCGTTTCGCTTTGTGAGCCTTTCTGCGCGCTAAGACATCATCCAACTTATTTTGAAGGGCATGAATATCCTTGTAAATCTTAGCTTCTTGTTCTGTCAAATCGACTTCACCCGGCAAATCTTTATCCGTCATACCTGCCTCAAACATACGCTTGCGAGAGATGTTTTTTACTCCTTGTTGATGTGGATAAAGAATGGTACCATCATAAGCAATCTGTGTCGCCGATAAGAAAATCATCAAATTGGTAAGTTCATCTTTTTTACTCTTACTGGAAAAGATGGTGCCAATAAGCGGCAATTCACCTAAAAATGGAACTTTTGTCTTTGTATTCGTCTTGGATTGCGACATCAAACCACCAATAGCAATTGCATAACCACTTTTAATGGTAACAACACTGCTTGTCTTTTTCTCAGCTATTTTAGGATAACTGACGCTTGTTCCAGATCCTGATGTAAATGGTACTGTTCCGTCTTGAGTTGACAAGCTTGGAGCTAATTTCAACGTAATATACTCTGCTTGAACTTTTGGCGTAACATCTAATTGAATACCGATAGGCTTTTCTTCAAATCCACTGATTTCAAATTGTCCCTGATCGGAGTTATAAGAATAATTAGGGATTGGATACTTTGTAATAACACTCATCGACGCTGGAACGTTATTCATAGTAATAATCGTCGGATTGGACAAGGTCTTTCCAATATCATCCGTCTTTGAAAAATTAAAGGTAGAATTCAAGGTCTTAACGAAAAGACTATGTCCCTTTAACGCTTTGCTATGATTGATGCCCCAAGTAGCCTGTCCATGAGTATCGCTTGTCGAGCTCGAAGTTACACTACCTGTTGCAGTTGACGTTGTTGTTGAACTTGACGCATCACTTGCCCCACTTTGATCTAAATAAGCACTCAAGCTTGCAGGCCATTGAATACCGAAATCATCTGAAAAATTATTATGGGCTTCAACGAACTTGGCTTCTATCATGACTTGCGTTTCAGGTTTATCGAGCTGTTGGATAATCGTTTCTACTTGTTGTAAATTCTTACTGCGACCGGTCCAAATAAGCATATTGGTACGTTCATTAAAGGTCACACGTTCTTTGTTTTCTTTATCTACGAATTCAGCCAATTCTGTTACCAAAGTCTTCGCATCTGCGAATTTCAACAAAAAGGTTTTGGTTTGTAGGGGTTCTTGCAACATGGTTTCGGCAGAACCGATTTGAACAATCCCTTTATTTTCTACATAACTGCATCCTAACGGCGCCAAAACTGCTTCCAATAATGCTTGCCATGTAACATCTTTGAGACGAATGGTAACTTTACCGGTTAAAGACGTTGGAATGATAATATTCAAATCATATAATTCCGAAATATAACGTAAAACCTGCTTAATATCCTCATCGATAAAGTCTACCGATACACGACTCGCATTACCCGTCCTCATATCCGGAACTTCTTTATCATCATCAAAGGTTACCACAATATTACCTGAAGAAAAGATTTGTTCTTTATCATATTGTTCCGCATTCTGTTCATTATTCGACGTTGCCTTAACCTCTTTCAATTCATCAAACGATGGTAAATTAAAGATAGAATCTTTAGCACTTTGTAGGAAACTTTGCAAACCGCAGGTTAGCATTAATAGTAATGTAGTTTTTAGTTTCATAGTCTAATAATTAAAGGTGAGTGTATGTTGGTTTAGTTTTAAAGTAAATTTGTCCTCTTCAACACCAACAAGTGTTATTGTAAATGTCATTCCATTATAATTTGCAAAGAAATTGTCGCCTGCTTTAAGTGTACGATGTCCATTGATACACAATACATATTGCTGCTCAAAGAAAACTTTACCTTGCGGTTTCAAAGCACGTCCTATTTGATTCAAAATAATCCATTCATCTGCAGACGGTCTTTCGGGTTCTTTAACAACAACTTCTTCAATAATCGGAATTTCTTCTTCGACAACTTCTTTATAAAGGAATACATTATTCAAAGGTTTCTCTGGTAGTGTAGGCTTAAATGCATTTACTAAAAACTCTTTACACGTTGTAAGGGTAGCTTGACGCTCCTGTTGTGTTAAAAGAGCTGTTTTTGCTTTAGCCTTTGTTTTCTTTCGAGGAGCTGCCTCTACCTGCAAAATACTTAACAATAAAATAAGCACAAACTTAAGCATTGGCGTCCTCCTTCAATGAAATTTTTCCAAGAATAGAAAAAACAAGATTTACATTTAAATTATTTCTTACGATTTCACCATCTTTATTGCTTGTTTCACCTTGACGAATATCTAATTGTTTCAAACGGATCAAGCGATCCAATTGACCCATTTGTTTCAAAAAAGCCATCAAGTTTTTAAAATTTGTTTTAAAAGCCATTGTATATTCCACTAAAATAATATCCCCATTAAAAGGGCTCAAATCTTGTTCCAAAGTAAGGCTTTGCTTTTTTATTAAATTATAAGATTTTGTAATCGAATTCGTAGAAGTAATTTGATGTCCTTTTAGAATCTCATTCAATCGATTAAAAAATTTATACGTAGATGTATTTTTACCAAAATTTAAACATTTTTTGAAAATATCCATCTTAATCCCATCCAAATGCTTCAAATCGGCATCTACAGTACGTAACATATTGATTTGCTTTTCCATTTGCTTCACCTGCAAATTAACGGAATCCATCTGGGAAGAAATTTCATCACAACTCGCACTAAAATTGTTACGTAAAATGAACAACACAAAACTTGCAACTGCCAACACACACATCAGTTTATTATTCTTTATAAACTGCTTAATGTCTTCTATAGTGATGTTAGATAAATTATTCATTCGATTGTATTGTCAGTTGAAAGTTAATTTCGTCAGATGTACTTCCATTATTATTGGTAATTTGCAAAAAGCCCTTGCATCCTTTTTCGATCGTTTTTAAGGATGCAAAATTTAGAACTTCTTCTTTATATTGGTCCAAAAAAGTTACGTCATCTTTCAAGCTACCGTATAATTGAATTTCTATCGGTTGACGCGTATTACTTGCACTTATATCTTTATTATCTTTAATCGTAATGTTTGAAAACCGAAGATTTTCTCCCTTATGAGCAGCCAATTCGGAAAAAAATTCCAAAACACCAAAAGGTGATGTATACGCTTGTATAATACCTAATAACTCATTTTTTCGTTGCACGAAAGTCTGGTTAGATGCAACCATTTGCTTGGTTTTTGCGGAATGTTGCGCAATAAATCCTTTTTGTCGTTCGTAGTCTCCTTGTTTACTTAGCTTTTCAAAAAAACTAAAAACACATAATAGTCCAAATAATAACGTAGTTGCAGCTAATCCATAAATAACGTAAACGCGGATAGCATTAAACGTAGCATCATTGGCTAATGCGGAATCCCTAAAATCAACTTGCCAAGGATTTCCTTCATTTAACAATTTAAAACTCTTTAAGTCCAGTTTCATTAGTTTACATCCTGTAGGATAGCACTTATCATGCCAAACCAGCTGTCATTTGATAATTTCTTTAAACTTGCATCGGAATCAAAACTTATTTTCCGCTTTTCAAACCAGTTTTTATAGTCAATTTTTAACGGGACAATATCTAATGCTCTAGAAAGTGCTTCTCGCAACCAACTCATTTTATCCGGAAGTCCTACAAAAAATAACGAATCAATTGTGTCTCCTGCTTGCACCTCAAAAAAGTCTATATAAGATTTTATGTCTGAAATCATACGCTGAAGCAATTGCGAGACAGCTTCATGATTTGGAGAAATTTCTGATGTAATAAAACGATAAGTACTAATATCATCGGGCAAATTACATTCTTTACGCGCCAAACTCAACAGATTTTTAAAGCCATGCGTAGGTGGATAAGCTGCTAAAATTTTATCCCCTCCAATCACATACACGCAAGATCGTTGCATCGAAAAATCAATAACCATAACCGGCTTTTTTAGATTAAACGTACGATTATAATCACCTAAACCAAAAGGTATTGCTAACGAAGTAAAATATAACTTTTGCAGAAAAACCCGTGCATGCATCATCTCCTCTTGAATATTTTTCAATTCACTTTTTTGTGCACCTACAATACAGATATTTTCCGGAATTTCTTTTGTTTTTTCATTCACTTCAATCCCTGTATCGGCGGACAAAACAGCTACTTTATTTTGAACCAAATCTACATTGAATCGCTCCTTAATTAAAACTGATAATCCACGTATACCTTGATTCTTTACCTTTGGCTCCAACTTAGTTCGATAAATAAACTGTGACGTCGGTTGTATATGATAAATCGCCTTCTTATACGAAGATAATGTTTTTAAAATGCTACCATCCAAATAGGCACTATCCCTAAAAATATTGTTTTCAAAAGCAATGGGCTTAATAATTTTTATAGACTTATTTCTTCCTTTTGACACCAAAGTACTCAAAGCATAAAACGGTGAACCTTCGATAAATGCTTGCTCAGAATTGAAAAGTCCTGTTAGTTTAGATAAAAACGCCATGTACTAATTCTAACAATTGCACCTCCAAATTGCAAGCGATTTGTAAGGATGTAG
>CAZIZB010000019.1:0-9633 GCA_964543635.1 uncultured Opitutales bacterium
AAGAAACAGGAGATTATGAACACTATAATCTGTCCGATAACAACGCCTATATCTACGTCAAAGCTACCGAAGCAGGTATTGATGAGTTTTTGGGGTTACAATGGGATGCTGTAGATCTTTCTTTTCAAAAATTAGCAAACAATTATAAAGAGTTTACCTCTTTAAACAACAAAGAAATAATATATGCCTACGACAGTGGAACAATCTATGAAGGAGGAACTACCTATGCTAATAAAATTTATGACTTCTTTTATAAAAAAGTCACAATGGGAAATTCTTACAAAATAACTACCGATGGAAACAAATACAGATATGATAGCACTTTTGAGGTATTTATATCCACAAAAGCCGAACGGGTTTATAAGAAAGATATCGATCGAAATATTGCGAAAGCGATAGAAAACAAAAAATTAGCTTATCTACACTACGACAATATTATATATCAAAAACAAACCATTAGAGAAGGAACAACTCTTAAATCTTCAACTGGCAACATCCTCTTTGCAAAGTTCGATGATAACGATCAAGCAACAGAACATCTACCGAAAGAACTAGAGACAGCAAAAGTAAAAATGGATACCTTGTTACAAAACGTTGGTAGTACATCATTAAACTGGAAAAATGCTACATTAACTGAAGACGAAATAGATGATGGAGTAGAAAAAGCAAAGATTTGGCCAAAATTCGTAGAACAATGGCAAAATGTTTGCCAAACAGCGATCGAAAACATAGGCAGCCAAATCGAATCTGTCAACAAAACCATAAAATCCTTGCGTTCCAAAATCGATACATTTGATTCATCCGCTAACCGATTTCGAGATAAATTCTACTCAACAACAATGACCGTACTTAACAAAATTTCTTAAATTTATGACAACAACTACAAAATCATCTAACCTCGACTTAATAAAAGTCGTTTTATCAGAACTTAGAAATAAAATGGGAGCCGATGCTTCTAAAGTTTCAGACGAAGATCTAAACCTTTTTGCGGAATTTGGTGACCAGCTTTCGCAAGGAAAAATCTGTCTTAAAGAAGCACTTAAAATCCCTAAATCACAGCTAGACATGTTTTATGCCATGGCATATGATTTTTATCAGCGCAATAAATATGAAAAGGCTGAAACATTCTTCACTCTCCTCGTCTTTGTTGATCCTTTAGAAGAAAAATATTGGGAGGGTTTAGGAGCTACAGAAAAACAATTGAAAAAAATCGACTCAGCAATTACAGCTTACGGAATGTTAACTCAAATTAAACCCAAATGTGCTATCCATTATTTAAATCTCGCTGAATGTTTCTTTTTTAGAAAACAATTCAAAGAGGCATCCCAATGTTGCGAAACTATGCTTCTTTTAGCAGAAAGTTTCCCACAGGACAATCCTAATAGTGCTGCGCATGTTCAAAAAGCAAAGTTATTTTTAAATGCATTAAACAAAAAATCGGAGGATTAAATTATGGTAGAAGTACCCACAAATTTAGAAACTTATTCTACAGCACTCAATACTGTACTCGCAGCTAGTGACGGTTCTGTGGATGAATTGAATGCCATTAATCACGCTATTTTAACAGGTGAAGGCATCGATCAAATCATTGAAAGTTTTGCAGAAGAAAATCCTGAATTTGCTCAAGCATTAAGAGATAATAAAGACAAACTAAAAAAACCAGATGTTGAATTAAGCCAACTAACGGAATTAAACATAGAAATTCCAAAAGAATTAGCAGAAAAATTAGGACTTGCCGGTACAAATAATACTAATGGAAAAACAACAGTAAATATTGGTGAGTTCACACAAGCTGCACTTAAAGAAACCCTAAAAGAAAATGACAATACATTCGGTTTAGGAAATTTAAATTCTGAAACTATAGATTTATTGTGCCTGCTTTTATGCCAGGATAGTAAATCCAAGATTATAGAAACATTAAAAGAAACATTAAAATCTAAAGTTGCCGAAAGAGCAAATCTTAGTAATGAGTACCAAGAAAAAACAGTAGACATGCTTAACGAACAAGTAGAAGCACTGAAAGCAGCCAAAGCAGCCAAAAGAATGTCTATATTTTCTGCTATTGCAAATGCTATATTGTCTGTTTTTATAACTGCCGCTTCTGTTGCATTTACTGTTGCAACATGTGGAGCAGGTGCAGCTGCTATAGCGGTAGCTGCTATAGCGGTAACTGCATCTATTGCAAGTACGGCTGCTTCAGTTGCTAGCGCAGGATGTACTATCGCTTCATTGGCAACAGATGATCCAGAGAAAAAGGAGAAACTTGATAAAGCTACTTTAGGACTTGGTATTGCTTCAGCTGTTTTCGGTCTTATAGGAAGTGGCGTTGAGATTGCCGGTTCAATAGCTTTCAGTGCGGCAAAAATTGGTGCTAATGCGGCTATGACTGCTGCTAAAGCAGCAGGCACTACTATTTCAAAAGCAAGTGCTAAAGCTATTGGCAAAGCCGCTGCCGAAGCCGCCGAAGGTATTATTAAAAAAGCCGGCAAAGAGGTAGCAGAAGAAATGCTTGAAAAAATTGTTAAAAATACTGCAAAAGGCGCTATTAGAGAGGCTAGCGAAGAAATAAGTAAAGAAGCTATGGAAAGTATTGCTGAAGCAACTACTAAAGCTGTTACCCGAAAACTACTCAGAGGTGATTTGGTAAAACACTTAGATAATATTTCAACTATCATTACTATTGGTAGCTCTTTAATACAAGGAGCGACTAATATCGCTTCTGGTGCACTCAATATAGAATCCGCTAAAACACAACGTTCATTGGATAATATTAAAATTGAGATGGCTAAACTAGACCAAGAAATAGAAACATTAATAGCATTTATCGACAGCTTAACAAATGATGTTCAAAAGTTCATGGAAGATTTTCTTAAAAACGAACAAGAAGCAGTTGAAACCTTACATGCTAAAAGTGATGTCGAACTACAACTTGCGCAAAAGCCTGCTTAAACAATCTTAAAAAATGCTTTTAAAAACATTTTTAATGGTTTAAGAAGCTTTACAAGTTCCGTCTATACCTTAAAGTATAGTTTGTGATAGAAACAGATTATTTGTGTATAGACGGGACGTATTTAGCTTTCCGCAGTTTTTACGGCATCAAACCCTTAGAAAACAACAATCATTTACCTGTAAACGCTATTTACGGGTTTTTTAACACCCTACTCTCTTTAGAACAGCTCATTCATTGGCAACACTTACTTATTTTTTTTGACTGCAGCCGTTCTAAAAAACGTCTCGAATTATTAGAAGATTACAAGGCTAATCGCTCTGAAACACCCGAAGATTTTAAAGTTCAACTGCCGTATATTAAACAGTTAACAACAGCTTGGGGAGCCGCTTGTATTGAGCGTATGGACGTCGAAGCAGACGATTTAATCGGCACCTGGGCTTATTTTGCAAGTAAAAACAAGCAGAACGTAGTCATTTTAAGCAGCGACAAAGATCTAATGCAATGCGTCAATCCTTACGTACACCAAATGATTCGTACACCTGATAACTGGCATTTGCTAGACGAAACAGGGGTTTTAGAAAAAATGCAGGTTATGCCGGAACAAATCGTTGATTATTTAGCCCTTGTCGGCGATTCCATTGATCATTATGAAGGTTTACCAGGTGTAGGCCCCAAAACAGCCACAAATTGGCTTAAACAATACGGTTCTTTGGAAAAAATACTTCAACAAAAGGATAGCATCGAACCTAAACGCTTTCGTCCCATTTTACAGGAATTCGAAAGTCGTCTTTTGCGCAATCAAGCCCTCGCAAAGCTTGAAATCGATAGGCAATTTATCCCGGATATCCAGAAGCAAGTACAAGAAGCTTCTCGTAATACAAATCTTTTAAAAAACCTACTTAAGGAATTGAATCTCAATAACTTGCTCAAAAAATTAAATTTAGTCGAAAAACCGGCAACATCACAACAAGCAGAATTCCTTTTTTAACCCTTAAAAAAGCTGCGGCTGCTGTAATTCTTGTACGGTTTTTAAGGGGCTACTCATTTGAAGCAACCAGGTAAGCGATTTGGACTGTATTTCCGGAAGTCGGATGAAATTTAGAAATAAGAGTGCACACGCAAGAGCATCATAAAGTGCACAGTGGAAGTTTTTGCGTGTCGGCGGGCAAAATTTTCCTGAAATTTTTTCTAAAACCTCTCCTAAATCCAACATTTCTATCAACTCATTTAATCCACAAGAAGAAATTTTCAAATGTTTTTTATATAAAAAATAGGTATCTAACCAAGGTCCCCATGTATGTGTTTGGTTATGTGTGGTCAATACTGGAACATAAGCACTTAATAAGGTATTTTCGAAGGCGGCATTATGCGCACAGAAAAAAGCATTTTGACGTGCTTTTATAAATTGTTCTAAATAGGCTTCAAAATAAGAACAATGGGACAAAGTATCGTTTTGCAAATGGTGACATTCCTGCTCTAAATGGGAAATATTTGTTTTATTTCTACATAATTGAGTGTCTGCCCCTAAAATACCGTTCGTACTGGATACTTCAACCATTCCATACTCAAGGATACCCGTTTGTAAGCTTCCTTCGAAATCAATAACATAAACAGAAAACTCCTCCATTAATAAAGTATTTTCTTCTTTTGAAAAAAAATTTCAATTTATTTTATTGACTATTTGCTAGATATATTTTCGTATAAATAAGTCGTTTTAAGCGCACCTTTAGCTCAATTGGATAGAGCATCTGACTACGGATCAGAAGGTTGGGAGTTCGACTCTCTCAAGGTGCGCCATTTTTTGTTAGGCACATAAATTGCTTTAATGAATACTGAAAGCAATTTTGGTTTTTATGAAAATAAGTTTACGTGAACTCTGCACCTGCGGAGCATTTTTTATTAATCTTATCTTAAATAATAATTTAGAAGGAAGTGGTAAATACAGAGGTTTATTAGATCATTATCCTCAAAAAAAATATTCCTCTACTTATACCCCAAAAAAGAATAAAGGCAAAATACAAAATGCCAAAATTTACAGAAAGTGTTGGCAATTTGTAAAAATTTTATGCATTTGCCCAATGGCATATGAATTTGAAGAAGTTGCCAAAGCACTAAAACATTATAAGTGCAACGAAAACCAAAGAAATTCTTTTCATTTAAATGAATTACGTAAATATGTTTCTCTTAAGGCTGATGAAGCAGAATTCTTTGATATAAAAGGTAACCTCATATTTCTTGTTAAAGGCGGGAAACGTCAAGATTCGGTTTCTTTTAAGCTTGGTGAAATCACGTCTACTTTAAAACGTTTAGACTTGGTAATTATCGGTGGTATTTGTGGCTGTTCAGATCTCGATATTCCTTTTGGATCTATTATGCTTCCTATGCATTTTTATTCTTTAAGCTCGCTTGCTTTATATAATTATTCAAAAGATGGGACCATTCTCTTACAACGAAAAGATAAAAACATACTGAGTACTTCCGAAAACATTTGTTTACATGATGATACACCTTTTTTTTCGATAAGCGATAATCCAAAAAGAATATACGATAAAATTATAAAAAGCCTATCCCCAATAAATGTTCACAAGTGCATTAATTTCACAAGCGACTGCTTTATTGATAATGCAGATTTCTGTACAAAACTAGTGGATAATTTTAAAAATAAAGAAGAAACTGTTTTACAATCTTTACCTCATATTTTCAACATGGAAGATTATGGGGTTGTTCGAGAGTGTTTAAAAAAGGATATTCCTTCCTTCTGTATACGTATCGTCAGTGATCATGCAGGACAAGACGAAATCATACAAATTTCAAGTAAAAATCCAGGTGATTCCTCAAATCCAATCGCTGAAAATAAAAAAATGGCTTCAGAAATTCTAGGAAAAACACTTTGTAGCATTCTTACAAATACTAAAATTCTAAAAGCTTTAACTTTAGGTGATTAAACATTTAAGCCAGAAGAATTTCTCGCTAACTCTTTCTAGTTTATTAAATTTTCAACCATTAATCCTATTCAAAAACTCGCGAACCTCTTTCGATTGACAATCGAGTGGCTTACCTCCAGAAACACGTGTAAATGCGATACAGCTCAAACGGTTACCATTTTCGATATCGTGACCGATTAAACCGCTTTGCTTCTTTAAGGCACACTCTACAGCATAATCCACACAGGACTGAATAAGGTTCAAATCGAAGGCATTAGGAGCAGAGGAACGAGCAAAATAACCGCTCTTCTGTACCAGCATCTTCTGGGCCCCTAAATGCGCCAATAACTGATCACCAATCCACTTACCTGCATTGACCTTATCCAACTTTACGTGACCAAAAGCATCGCGTTCAAGTACCTCTCCATTCGCTTCCACTTGTTGCACAATAGCCGAAACACAAGCACCCTCGCTTACAAAAAGATTTAAGCATCCTAAGCGTTCAAAAATAGGTTTTAGGCGTTTTACTTCTTGTTCCAAATTAAAGTCTAATTCAGGAACGTAAATACCATGAATTTCGAACTTTTCACGAGAAAATCCAAGCGTAGGTGCAAACTTTCTCTGTGTAAGACGTTCGGTATAAATCCGCGCCGTTTCATAGGTTAACCAACCACAATGCCGCCCCATGACCTCATGAATCACAAGCATTTTTGGGTTAGCGCTATGCTCATGAACGATATGTTCAAAAAAGACAGCTCCTTGTTCCGCAGCCGTATTGGCCCCTAAACTACAACGAATCGGTACAATATCATTATCCACGGTTTTGGGAAGCCCGACAATAGTTAAAGGATACTTATTTTTCTCCAAAAAATGCGCTAATTCTGCAGCGGTTGTACTGGTATCATCTCCACCAATGGTATGTAAAATATCAATTTTATCGGCCATTAATTGTTCGGCAGCAACTTCAAACGGATTTTGACCGTTTTGGATAAGACCTTTCTTTTCACAATCCTTCGCATTTGACAATTTTACGCGGCTATTGCCAATCGGGCTTCCACCAAAGTAAAATAAGTTGGAACACGTTTCACGGCCTTCTTGGGAAACAACCTGAGATTGCCCTAAGAGCAAGCCTTGGTAACCATTGAGATAGGTTATGATTTCGATGTTTGGATCTAAATCGTTATAACGTTGAATAAGGCCACCAATAGCAGCCGACAAGCAAGGCGCCAAGCCTCCTGAAGTTAAGATAGCTACTTTCATACCATTTTGAATTGATAGTCCCACCTTTAAAAATGGGACTCTATTTAAGTCAGTTTACAATAAAGACGCTAAACGCTTTAAAACATCCACGCAACGATTGCTGTAACCCCATTCGTTGTCGTACCAGCTTACTAACTTAAAGAAGTGATCGTTCAATTCAATACCGGATCCTGCATCAAAAATGGAAGAATGGGTATCGTGTATGAAATCGCTCGAAACAACTTCGTCTTCAGTATAACCTAAAATACCTTTTAAGGAACTTTCTGCAGCTTCTTTCATCTTTTGGCAGATTTCTGCATAGGAAGTTGCTTTGGTTGTTTTTACGGTTAAATCAACGACAGAAACGGTTGGTGTAGGTACACGGAAAGCCATACCGGTTAATTTTCCTTTAACGGCAGGTAAAACCAATCCTACTGCTTTAGCAGCACCGGTTGTCGAAGGAATAATATTGATAGCAGCGGTACGGCCACCTTTCCAATCTTTCTTGGAAGGTCCATCTACGGTCTTTTGCGTAGCCGTATAGCTGTGAACGGTTGTCATCAAACCTTCTTCAATACCGAAGTTTTCTAAAATAATCTTCGTAATCGGTGCTAAACAATTGGTCGTACAAGACGCATTCGAAATAATCGTATCCGAAGCTTGCAAATCCTTTTCGTTAACACCCATTACAATCGTACGCACTTTGTCACCTTTTGCAGGAGCCGTAATCAATACCTTCTTTGCACCCGCATCCAAGTGTCCTTGGGCCTTCTCATCGCTTGTAAACAAACCAGTAGATTCAATAACGATGTCAACATTCAAATCCTTCCACGGCAAAGCAGCTGGTCCTTCCTTAATCGCCAAACACTTAATTTCTTGTCCGTTAACAACTAAAGTATCTTCACCTTTAGCCTCTACCGTTCCATTAAAACGTCCTTGAATGGAATCGTACTTTAATAAATAGGCTAAATTGTCTGCACCGACTAAATCGTTAATCGCAACAACTTCAAACTCATCCCCTAAGAGTTTCTTTTCAACCATTGCTCTGAATACTAAACGACCAATACGGCCAAATCCATTTATTCCAATTCTTGTTTTCATAATAGTAAGAAGTATACGTCAATTATCTTTTTCTGTAAACCTTTATTTTAGAAAATTTTACGCAAAAAACTTTGTAATCATTTCACAAACATAAGCAATTTGATCAGCGCTTAAACCTGGGAAAATTGGCAAACTCAACACTTCACCCGCAAGCCTATGGGCTACTTGTGTCGGATACCCTTTATCCGTCGAAATACCTTGCATACAAGACTGTAAATCCAATGTTTTGGGATAATAAACACCACACCCAATGCCTTGCTCTTCTAAATAAGCTTTCAAACGATCCCGTTGCCCATTAAGAACACGTATTGTAAATTGATTCCATGTATGAAAACGTCCTGGCTTTTCTTGTGGCAAGGCCAAATGCTCCGACAAAGCTTTCAATCCATCCAAATACAGTGCCGCATTTTCACGACGCATACGAATCGCCTCAGACAAATAAGGTAATTTCATGTCTAATAAGGCAGCTTGTAAAGTGTCGATACGGAAGTTTCCTCCTAAATAAATATGCTCATAGCGTACCGGTGAACCATGTACACGCAGATAACGTGCTTTTTCAGCCAAAGCAGCATCATTTGTAGTCACCAAACCTGCATCACCAAATCCACCCAAATTCTTTGTTGGAAAAAAACTAAAAGCATTCATATGGCCCCAAGAACCTGCTTGACGGTTCTCTGACGACGCTCCTTGTGCCTGCGCTACATCTTCGATAACAAACAGCTTATGCTTCTCTGCAAATCCTAGTACAGCCTCTGCATCACAGCTTTGCCCAAACAAATGCACCGGAATAATCGCCTTCGTCTTTTCCGAAATCTTTCGTTGAGCATCTTCCAAATCGATTAAAAAGTCATCCTCATTGCAATCGACCCAAACCGGCGTAGCCCCTAAGCGCACCACACTACTCGCCGTTGCAAAAAAGGTAAACGATGGACAAAGAACTTCATCTCCAGGCCCTATATCCAAAGTCGCCAAGGCTACGATCAAAGCATCCGTCCCAGAAGAAACACCAATCGCATGCTTACAACCAATTTGCGCAGCAACATGCTTCTCAAAACGCTGAACCGCCTCCCCTAAAATAAAATTACCTGAACGAACGAATTCCGAAAAAAAAGCTTCAAACTCACCATACAAATGCTCATTAACTGCAGCACTATCAAACAATGGAACTTTCATAAACTATTTATGTACACCACCTTCCCCTTTTTTTCAATCCAAAAGAAGGGAAAGGTTGATTGAAAGTTTTCGATTAAGATTCTAAGTTAAACGCTCTTTTAACCTTCTCACAAACATCCTCTACACTTAATTCAAAGTTTTTTGCTAAATCCAAACTCGGAGCGCTTTTACCGAAGGAATCAATACCGATAACAAGGCCATTAAGGCCGACGAAGCGGTACCAAGGTTGCGAGCTACCGGCTTCGA
>CAZIZB010000020.1:0-9518 GCA_964543635.1 uncultured Opitutales bacterium
ACAGCAAGAAAAAACATGCTATAAATATACCAAAAACTATAGAATTAAAGATCATTTTAAAGCTCTATTTGATTTAATTCAACCCAGCGAATCATATTAATAATTCTCCATACGATATCGGTACGCCATCCTGTTAGTTGATTTTTAGCAGCAATATCAAACCAGTAATGTCTCATTTTTTCCGCATTAACTCCGGGCAATCTATCCAAAACATTGCTATCAAATATTTTTGTTATTAAATGCTTATCATGTAATAACCATAAATTTTCTGTTGGAGGAAAGCCCATTTTATCTTTTCGATAAACAATATTATCAGGTAAAATATCTTTAACAGCTTCACGTAAAATATACTTTTGCCACCCATTATCCGATATAAGATAATTATTAGGTAACATATGAGCAAATTGAGCAATTGAATCACATAAAAAAGGAACTCTATTTTCTATTGAAAAACTCATTGCATTCCTATCCGCATAGCGCACAAGTGTTGGAATGCTTGTTTTTAACAAGGAATCATCTAAGGCTTCGCGCAATGAATGATATTGGTGTTGAGTTAAAGTTGAAAAATAGGTTTCATAAAAATTTTTATCTACATAAAAAGGACATAAATCACAACCTATTAATTTTCTAAAACCTCTTTGAAACGTCGGAAATTTTCGTAAAAAATTATCAAAAATATAAGAAATGCAACCTAGCTTTTTAATAGTATTTATCCACAAACCAGCTCCACATAAAGCACTAAACAGCCTCTTAAATTGTTTACATTTCCAAGCATCTGCCATATTATAAGCATAATAATTTAAATAGCCTGCAAATAGTTCATCTCCCCCTTGTCCATCAATACAAACTTTAAAGCCTTCCTTAGCCTGAGCTTCATATAGTTTCCGTTGTGCATAGACACTACTACCTGCATAAGGTTCTCCTTGGGCTAAAATAATATCATCTAAATCGTTTGCAAAATCATCTGGATTAACTTTTACTTTGACAAGATTTATACGACAGTGGTTTGCAACACATTCTGCATGATGCGATTCATCTAAATTTTTGTCATCGGCAGCATAAGTAAAAGCCGTTATACTATTATGAAATCTAGAAGCAATTGCTACCAATGCAGAAGAATCAACGCCTCCCGACAAATTAAAACATACCGGAACATCACTTATAAGATGTTTTTGCACACTTACTTCTAACTTTTGTCTTAAATCTTTGACCGCATCTCCAAAATTTTTAGACTCTAAAACTTGCTCTGTTTCCCACTTAAAGTATGAATAAATTTCAGCATAAAGTTTATTTTCTTTAACTTGCGTAATAATACAATGTCCTGGCTCTAGCCGATAAATATTTTGAATAAGTGTCTTTTCATCACAATCACCCGTACCAAATCTTAAAAAAGGTAAATATTTGTCTAGATTTAATTTTCGGCTTCCAAATTCTGGAATTTCTAGCAAACAATTTATCTGCGAGGAAAAAGCAAATAAGTCAGGCGTATTAAAGAAATATAATGGTTTTATGCCAAAAGGATCTCTTGCAAGAAATAGTTTGTTTTCTACTCTATCGAAAAAAGCAAAAGAAAACATTCCTTCCAAAGCCTGCAAATTATTAAAACCACCGTAGATTAAATATTGCAATAAAACTTCCGTATCACAGTGGGTATAAAATTGAATTCCCTTTTGTTCAAGTTCTCGTCTTATCTCTTTGTAATTATAAATCTCTCCATTATAAACAAGAGTAAAACGACCATCCGCAGACTGCATTGGTTGATTACCTGCTTCAGTGAGATCTAAAATAGACAAGCGCTTATGCATCAAAAAGATATTACTGGCAAAATCTTTTTCTATAGACTTTTGTAAAAAAGATTCTTTGTTCTGCTGATTGTAATTATAAAAACCTGTGGCATCAGGGCCACGACGATGCATTAAAAAAGAAATCTTATTTACAAATTTAACATCTCTATTTTTAGGATTAAGACTCTGTATACCGAAAATTCCGCACATAACAATAAACTAAAAAATAATAAAAAGTATATGTCGTTATTAAAATAAAAGACAACATTTTAATACAGTAAATATGATCAAATCGACATAGGTAAGTAAATAAAAAACATGTACCTATGCAAACCAAATTAATGGTGTCGTAAATAAATTTATAGCGAACTCCAGTTTTATTTATCAACAACGCTGCCGACAACGGACTAATAACAAATTGAAAAAATGCTAAAAATATAATAGGCCAAAGATAAAAATAATCATATATAGATTTAAAAAAGTTTATTTTATAAAAAATAAATAACACTATTCCACTTGGGATATAAATGCCTAACGCTATCAATAACAAAATAACCGTGTATTTATAAAAAACCTTTACTAACTGTTTACATTGCGTAGCAATTTTCAAAGCATGTTGATAAATATCGCTAATTACTCGTCCAAAAAAAGACAGAGGCATAAGCAATATTCGATACACAAGTGCAAATTGTCCTGCAACGCCGCTTCCGAATAAAAAATTAAGACTAGGTACAATAGAAGCAAAAGCTACATTATCTATTATTGTGGATGGTAGTTGGTATTTAGGATAATGTTTATAAGCCTTTAAAACTTCAAAACAATTTTTCAAAGATAATTTTTTCGCTATATTATTATGTTGCCTTACCCAAAAGAACGCACATGAAATATTAACACCTAGCATTTCTCCGACAACACACACTTTCCAATCCTGCCATAAAAACAATAGCAAAAATGGCAAAAGTGACCGCAATAAATAATTAACAAATAATACATAACTTAAAGCATTGAATTGTCCCTTATAGATATAAATTTTTCTTATAATTAGATCAAACAAAGAACTACCTAGTATTAAAAAAAACATTAAAAAAATAAAAAGGTTATCAAAAACAACCCCCTTAAATAGTATTTTTTGTAAACAAAATCCTAAACATGCAAAAATTGAAGACAATAAACACGCAACTATAAAACTTACAGTAATACATGCTTTCCATTTTTCTTCGTTTTTTTCATATAAAATCGTAATATCATACCTCCCTGTTGCAATAGAAGCACAAAAATTTGTAAACGTTAAAATACAAACAGCTATACCATATTCCTCAATCGAAAGATAGCGAACAATAAACAAACTGCTTAAAGCATAAAAAACTTGCCCTAAGCCATTTAAGGAAAATAGTTTAATAATATTCACTGCCTGTTATCACCTTCTTCTAGTTTTGAGAAAAAGAATACTAAAACCGTATAAAAGAAAAAACCACCAGATAATAACGCAGTACCTAATGCGGTTATATTAAAATGCAAGGACAATACTAAAGAACAGCAATAAGCTAAAGCTGTATATGTAGTATATCCATGTTTTCTAAAATGCAATAAGGCAATTTCATCATGTATACGCAAATACAAACCTAGCAAAAATGCAAAAATCAAAGCCCCATACCGAAAATCAACATATAAAGGTATAGGCGTTGGTGTATTGGCTCCGCCTAAAGTATCATGTTTATTAACATCGTCTCTATTATATAAATTCATTGTTTTTTTATCTAATAGCAATTCTGTACTTTTTATTAAACTTCTAAAACTTGAACTACCATAAGTTATATAATTTTCTTTTTGGGCCCAATTTAATGTCAAATATGAAATTTTTGATACCTCTGAAAAACAACGAGTAGTAAAAGCTCTACAGGGTACAAAACGCTTATTAAACAAACAAGTCACAAAAAAACAAAAAACGAATATCATACCCACCAATATAAATACATTTATTATTTTTTCTTGTTTTTTTAATAAAAACCATAGCGTCAATATCAAGAGAAAATAAAAAACTAAACTTTTATGCATAGGCATAGATAATATCGCTCCAAATAATAAAAACAAAAAACAACGAACCATTTTATTTTTTATTTTTATGAGAATTAAAGTATAAACAAAAAGTGTAAATTTAAAAAATATCACATAGTCCCAATAGCTTAAATTTAATTTTAGTAATAACCTAATACCCATATACGATTTATCATCACAATAAAACCATTTTAACGCTACACGTATTGTTGCTACAAAAACCAATACGGCCAATAAACCTAACACTAATTTTTTTAATACCTGCTTTTGATTCTTGTTTAAATTTATGGGTTTTGATAAAAAATTACCTAAAGGATAAAATAAAGTTCCTAAGGCAAAACAAACTATAAAGCTGGCTAAATAATCGTTATTCCATGAAACTTCAGATGGATTAAAAGTATAAATGCACGTATAATATACTAAAACGAAACTACAACAAGTCAGATAAGTCTTAGTTTTTATTAAAGATTTAAACACTAAATAAAATGATAATAAATATAACGCTATATACATAATTAATTTCATTCTCCTTTACCAACAATATTTACTTTATTTAAAAATTTTAAATAATTATCAATATACGCTTCAAAATGATACTTTGCTTCAAAAGCTTTTCGACCATTTTGTCCTAATTGCTTTGCTAAGTTTTTATCATTAAACAATTTATCAATAGCTTCTGCAATTTCTTGAGGACTCTCAGGATTTACTAACAGACCAAATGTTTGTCCATTATTATTTACAATATTTTCCCATGATGTAAAATTTGAAGCAATTACAGGTAAAAACATACTTATGTACTCAAACATCTTTAAAGGCATTGATTTTCGATAATTTATAGCTCCCAATAAACAACAAATTCCACAAAAACATTTCTGCCCCACACCAATCAATTGATTACGATCTACATGATCTTTATAATCAACCTTAGTCCAACCAAACATTGACATGCATTGTTTTTTTAAAATTTCACTATCAAAATTACCACACAAAATTAATCGAATATTATCGTTACACAATTCTAAAGCTTTAATAAGATTTACAATACCACGATCTTCTGAAATTCCACCACAATACAAAACAGAATGAGAATCTTCAAAATTAGGCTGCTTTACAGTTTTAAACTCTCCTAACAATGCATAATTAGGCAATAAAAAAACGTTACTACAATATCTTTTTAGTTTGTCTTCTATATGTTCCGTAGCAGCTAAACAACCATCTAGGCGTGGCAAAACATAACGTTGAATACAATTATACACACACACAACAAACCGCCTAAAAAAATGCGAAATCCAAGAAGAATATAATAAAGTTTCTTCATAACACTCGTGTGCATCGAAATATACTTTCTTCCTTTTGGCTTTTAGCAACAAACCTACAAATAACAATTCAGGATCGTGAAGAATATAGATATCAGCATCCACTTTTTTAGCTTTTTGATACACATTCCATACAGCTAATGTCATGCGCAAAAAACGGTTTTTATAACCTTTAACCCCATGAATATAGATGCCATCTTTACATTCACTTTTTTTGCTATCTGCAACAATTAAGTGTGTTTCATAATGCCCTTTCTGTACAAAACACTGCTTTAGAAAAATACGCGTATCGTATCTAGGATGCACAGAAGTCAAATTACAAATTTTACCAAATTTCATTTTCGCTTTCTGCATTTGTATTAAACAAAAAATCAATAACCGATAACCCACCTACAAAATTACCATGTACTTGAGGATAAGATTTTATTGAAAAATCACTATATTTTAATTGTATATTGTTTTTTGAAAAATTTTCCTCCGTTTGATAGTTTTTGGCTCCTTTTCCTGAAATATAGCAATCACCATTAACTTTTTTTACAAGATCTAAAATACGCCCTTCTTTTTGCTCTTCACTATGCAAGGTAGAAGCTAATATAATCTCACAATTAATATTTAAACATTTAGCACAATATTTTATTAATTCGACATTCATTTCGTAAACAAGACTATAATCTTTTTGCATTACTTTAAGAATGTTTTCATAATGATTTTCAAAAAAAGGAGCTTTTTTATATAAAAACTGAAGAGTTTTGGAAAATTTTTTTAACCATGCTTTATAATTGTCCGCAAATTGTACATCTTTAATGCAGGTGTTTTGCGAATGAGATTTTCTTGGTATAGAAATTGTTAACGAACTACCTGTTGTGTTTTTTATAAAAGCTTGATAAAAATACGAATGCGAATTAGATTCTTGTACATCATCCAATATAATAAAAGTATCACATTGATGCATTTTATAAAAATATCCCAACCAAGGAATAAAGTTAGGTTGATGTATAGCAACTTTTTTCATAATGGATAAACAAGTGTATAAAATTTTAAATCAAAACTGTACCCTTCTAAAGTATTATGAACCTTAAAACCTAATTTTTCATATAAATTTTTGGCTTTTGGATTACTAGTTTTTATGCTAACAAAACGAGCATTGTCTTTTTTTGCTATTTCTAATGCATGCTTAATTAATGCTGATCCTACTCCATGCCCTCTCATTTTTTCTACAACAAAAACCTCTACAATATGAAAATTCCCCCAAGATAATCTTGCTTTTAAACTTCCAACATATTCTGGCGAATCGATAACAAAAGTATAAGATTTTATCTCATTTTTAGCTGAAAAAGTTTTTTGATCAAAATCTTCAAATCCATCATTAATAAGTTTTTCTTGATCAGGCGTTAAAGCTTTTTGCTGTATTAAATACTTCATAAAACAAACCTTCCTTTAATAAGTTCATAACCAACAGCCATAGGTTTCCCAATCTTGATTCCAGTAGCAATAAAATTTGCTTTTATAAAATCTTCTTTCATGTATAATCTATTTTTTTGACTTTTATATTTACTTAAAATTGATACAACTTGCGAACAGATTTCCGTATCTATTTCGAAAAATACATTATTATTTGAATTTAACTCATTCCAGAGGTACGAAAAGCCAAGCAAAGAGGCTTCATTCTTAAAACACCGTACACCTTCCCTAAAAATACAACTATGATCTTGATGAACATCTTTAGAGCTTGGCAACACAACAATAGATGGACAAAAACTTTTTTTGAGTTCAATCATTTTATCCAAAATTTCTTGCCTTTTTTCATCAAAACTTCGAACATCAAAATCGAAATAACGTACATTATTAAGAGGTATTTCTAATTCTTTTAAAACCTGAATGTTTTCTTTCATTAAAATATCGGCCTCATATCCTAAGTCTAAAGCGGAACGCTTACAATCGGAAAAATAAGCAAAAAAAATTTTTTTAATAGCATAACGTTTTTTTAAATAAAAAACAAAAGGCAATACCCCCATTTCATCATCCAAATGTGGACATAATACTAATATATTCATTTACAAAAACCTTTCACAAATTCTGCATACTTTTGATAGACAACTTCCGGATTACCACATTCTTCAAAAAACTTACGAGAATTTTTTGCCATTTTTAAACGTAAAGAATCATTTTCTTTTATTTTTAATATACAATTTTTAATATGGTCAAGATTATTATTATAGAAATTCAATCCCAATTGTCTATTTTCTACAACATCTGCTAATTCTCCTCGCATACCATTGATCAAAGGCATCCCACACATAAATTGAAAGAAAGATTTATTGGGAAAGCTAGCCACAACATTTTTGTCATGCTCCTGACTTTCATCCGTAACAAATGTTATACCACATTGACAATGTTTTGCTAAAAAATACGCTTCTTCATGCGACAAAAATCCAGGCAAAAATACATTTTGTAAACCTTTTGCACTCTCACGTATAGTTTCACCATAATCTCCATCTCCACAAATAACAAAATCAACATTGTCTTTTGACACTGATTTTGCAACATCTAATAAAATTTGTGGATTACATCCCCTTCCCCAACGACTAATGTAAAAGACTTTAAAGGTTTTTTGAGTTAATAAATTTGCATATTTTTCCGAAAAATGTTTTTGTTGCTCTTCTATTAAGTTTACGTCTCTAACCGTACTTAAATAAAAGACTTGTGTTGGGTTTCGATAAGCGTTTACCTTCTTTAATCCCCAGTTAAGCACATCATGAGACATAGACACGAGAGCGGAAGATTTTTTAATTGATTGTTTTAATAGAAGAGTATCAGGAATAATAGCTAGTTTTATAAAAAAACGTAATAATTTATTTTGAACAGCATAAGGGAATGTATCAGGCCATGCATCACGTAGATCAAGAATGAAAGGTATTTTATATTTTCGAGCAAATCGACTTACAAAAAAAGAAGCGCTCACACTTGGAATGCAAGATACAATTGCATCTATAGGTCCTATTTTTTTTAACACGTCCAATATTTGCTTCGTACAAAACCAATCGTGAAAATAACGCCTTAAACAAACATTACGTTTATAACCTAAACCAGGTACGTGAATAATCTTAAAGTTATCATTCAACTCTTTAACAGAATCCTCCCAAAGATTTTGTTTCGCATCATGACTAAATCCACTTTTTACCCAAGTAACACGACAGTTGTTTCTGGAAAGATAATATCCTAAAAAAGCCGTACGCCGCTGGATTTTTTCTACAGATTCAGGAGTTTCTTCGCAAAATTGAATTAAAACAATATGTTTTTTCATTTTTTAAGAGATTAACAATATTTTCAGCAGCGTTTCCATTGCCAAACGGATTCTCTTTAAGGGTTTTATTAGGGCTTTTGGAAAAATCAAAATTATTTTCGCTCAAATTATATCGAGTTTGCCAACCTATTTCTTCTAATTCAGGCCAACAACCATCGAAATAAAAGAAATAACAATATTTTTGTGCAAAAAATGCTTCGCGTTGTAATCCTCCCGAATCAGTAATCACAAAATTACAATGATTAACTAATTTTAAGGTGTCTAAATAAGAAATAGGGTCTAATAAAATAAGGTTTTTTAAAGTCTTAATATCTTCCCATAATTCGTGTTTGATGAAACTATTTTTTGTTCTTGGATGCATCGGAAAAACAATTTTTTCATCCAAACTTTTTATTAATTTTATCAATTGTAAACAACCGTCTTTGGTATCTACATTTTCAGGACGATGAAACGTCATTAAAATATAATTCCCTTGTGACAAATTAGATTTTTCTAAAATATTAGATTTATTCTCTGTAATTATAGAAAATTGCTTGAAAGCATCTAACATCACATCCCCTGTCCAAAAAACATTTTGAGTAATGCCTTCCTTTTGTAAATTTGTAACATTATGCTGCGTACAGCAACAATGTATAGTCGAAATATGCGAAGCTAAAACCCGATTTACTTCTTCTGGAGCAGTTAAATCATGAATACGAACACCAGCTTCAATATGCACAATAGGAATATGCAATTTAACTGCAGCCAATGCTCCCGCTAACGTGGAATTAGTATCTCCATAAACAAGGACCCAATCTGGATTTTCTTTAACTAAAACTGCTTCAATTTTCGCCAAAATCTCTCCAGTCATAGCACCATGAAGTTTATTCGTAATGGAAAAATGATAATTAGGCTTGGGTAAATCCAAGTTGTCAAAAAAAACATCACTCATATTGGCATCATAATGTTGACCAGTATGAATCAACACTTCTTTAAAACCCCATTTGTTCAACTCAAAACTTATCGGTGCTTCTTTAATAAACTGAGGCCTATTCCCAACAATTGTACAAATTTTCATCG